>NZ_JBWYIQ010000006.1:0-105262 GCF_056779795.1 Acinetobacter sp. ANC_7682
ACGGAATTAGGTCGACCACTTACCCAAGTTACGCCTTAAATTTGGCTCAATTAGGGGCGCTTTGCATTTCAAATCTTTGTGCAACAAAGCCCATTTTATCTAAATAATATAAAAAAACCCGCTTTCGCGGGTTTTTTGATCTCAAACGAGATTACATATTCGGATAGTTCGGACCACCCGCACCCTCAGGTACAACCCAAGTAATGTTTTGTGACGGATCTTTAATATCACAAGTCTTACAGTGAACACAGTTCGCAGCATTAATTTGGAAACGCTTAGAACCATCATCATTTTCCATGATTTCGTATACGCCAGCAGGACAGTAGCGCTGAGCAGGCTCATCCCATTGAGGAAGGTTAACGTTTACTGGAATTGATGGATCAGTTAATTTTAAATGCGCTGGCTGATTTTCTTCGTGTACTGTATTCGAAACAAACACTGAAGATAAACGGTCAAATGTAAGCTTACCATCTGGTTTTGGATAGTTTGGTTTGAAGTTCACTGCATCAACAGTTTTTAAAGCACTGTAATCAGGTGTCAAATCACGTAAAGTGAACGGAACTTTAAATACATTTTGATCGATAAAGTTGAATGCGCCACCGAAGAATGTACCAAACTTATGCATTGCAGGGCCAAAGTTACGAGCATTATATAACTCTTCTTTTAACCAACTGTTGTTAAATTTCTCTGTATATGACGTTAACTCTTTAGCAAAGAAATCTTCGCCTTCTGTCACACGAGCAATTGCAAGGTCGCCGCCTTTTTCTACACCAGCTTTAATTGCTTCAAATACAGCCTCACCACATAACATGCCTGATTTCATAGCAGTGTGTGAACCTTTAATTTTTGCAAAGTTCAAGAAGCCAGCATCATCACCAATTAAGCTTCCACCTGGGAAGGTGAATTTAGGAAGAGAGTTAAAACCACCTTTAACTACTGCACGTGCACCGTAAGAAATACGTTTACCGCCTTCCAATACATCTTTAATTAATGGATGTGTTTTCCAACGTTGCATTTCCATGAATGGATACATATGAGGGTTTTGGTAAGATAAGTCGACAATCATACCCAATGATACTTGGTTATTTTCAGCGTGATATAACCACCAACCACCAGATGAACCAGTTTCAGTTAAAGGCCAACCTGCACCGTGCATGACTTTACCTGGTTTGTGCTTCGCTGGATCGATTTCCCAAAGTTCTTTAATACCGATACCGTAATGCTGAGGATCAGCATCTTTATCTAAGCCGAATTGAGCAATTAGGCGTTTACCTAAATGACCACGGCAGCCTTCAGCGAATAACGTGTATTTCGCATGGAGCTCATAGCCTGGGGTAAAGTTATGTGTTGGCTCACCATCTTTACCAATACCCATATCACCTGTTTGGATACCTTTTACGGTACCATCAGCATGATACAGAATTTCCGCTGCTGCGAAGCCCGGGAAAATGGATACTTCAAGCTCTTCAGCTTTTTGTCCTAACCAGCGTACAACGTTACCCAGAGAGATGACATAGTTACCGTCGTTGTGCATTGTTTTAGGCACAAAAGCATGAGGCATTTTTTGAGATTTTTGATCTGAAAGAAGGAAGTATGTTTCATCTTCTGTAACAGGTACGTTTAAAGGTGCACCTTCTTCTTTCCAATTTGGGAACAATTCATTAATAGCGCGTGGTTCAAGCACTGCACCAGAAAGAATATGCGCACCTACTTCAGAGCCTTTTTCAACGACACATACAGATAAATCGTTGAGGTTGTTTTCAATTGCAAGTTGACGGATTTTGATCGCAGCTGAAAGACCCGCAGGGCCCGCTCCAACGATTACAACGTCAAACTCCATCGATTCACGTTCGATGTGTTCCATAAAGGACTCCTCATAAAGTAAAGGGTGGCAACCGATAATTCCGACGGTGCTGCCATGAGTGTTCTTAGTTGCAGGTACAATTTTGCTCTCGTACCTTTTATATATTTTGCGCTAGTATAGGTTCAAACCTTGATCAAGCCAATTGGCTGAGTCGCTTTATTTTCCGTCAGCAGGGCATAAACCATGGTAAAACAAAATGATTCTATAACAGCACAGCCTGATTCACTTGTACCTGATGATAAAAACTTAATCAATATCGTACAATATCTAAAAGATGCACAGTCAAGTCACAAAAGGTCAATCCCACCTCTTGAACAATGGAGCCCAAAGCATTGTGGCTCAATGGATTTGAAAGTAAAAGCGAATGGTGAATGGTGGCACGAAGGTCAATTGATTAAAAGACAAAGCCTCATTGACCTATTCTCGACAGTACTGTGGAAAGAAGACAACAAATTTTACTTAAAAACACCCGTTGAGCAAATCGAAATTGAAGTCGAAGATGAACCTTTATTGGTCAATCAGGTAGATCAAGTCGAGATTCAAGGGCTTTCCTATCTACAGCTAACAACGACCACTCAAGATCTCATTATTGTGGATCAAGATCATCCAATCTTTATGCGTGATTTTCAAGGAGAGATGCGTCCTTACGTGCATGTGCGTTTCGGCATCAACGCATTGATACAACGTTCAGCTTTTTTTCATTTAGTTGAAATGGGGGAGTTGAGCGAAAATGAGCAAGGTGAATCAGTTTTGAATTTAAAAAGTGGTAATCTGCTATTGCAATTAGGGACTTGAGGTTTAAGCTTAGCCCATTCATTTAAGCATTATAAAAGTAGTCGTTGAGATGTCTGCAATTTTACCCCAACCGAGCTCTAATGAGCCTATGCCTCATGCACTTGAACATGCCCCTATTGGTATTTTCGACTCGGGTATTGGTGGTTTATCAGTTGCATTGGAAATAGCAAAATATTTACCCAATGAGCATATCCTTTACTATGCAGATACAGCTCATGTCCCTTATGGTCCGCGCGAAGATCAAGATATTCGTCAGCTCACAGCACATGCAATCGAGTGGTTGTATCGTCAAGGATGTAAAGTTGCGGTTGTTGCGTGTAATACGGCATCAGCTTTTAGTCTGGATTACTTAAGGACGCATTATGGTGAGCGATTTCCGATCATTGGGTTGGTTCCTGCGTTAAAACCTGCAGTGTTACAGACACAGTCTAAAGTGGTGGCTGTATTGGCGACTCCAGCGACTTTTAGAGGCCAGTTAATCAAGGATGTAATGCAGAATTTTGCAGATCCTTTAGGCGTTAAAGTTCATCAAGTCACCAGTTTGGATTTGGTTCCTTTCGTGGAAGCTGGGCAACAAAATTCGCAAGCCTGTATTGCAACATTACAACGAGTACTTGATCCCGTCATGCAAGATCAAGCCGATTATTTGGTGTTGGGTTGTACGCATTATCCATTTTTAAAATCTGCAATTGAGCATCTTTATGCAGAGCGACTGACTTTGGTTGATTCTGGATTTGCTGTTGCACGCCAAACAGCAAGAGTCCTTATCAAAAATAAATTCAATGCAACTCAACCATATGACAAATCAGTGCAGTTGCGTTGTGTCGTCAGTGGCGGAAATGCGCTTGAACTTCAGCCTGTACTTCAAAATATGATCGGGCATGAAATACTATGGTCAATTGAAAATTTAACTGATACATTCGAAGAAGAATGATCAATATCAAGCTATATATTTTAAGCCTTATGAGTAAGGCATTTTTACCTAGATGCAGGATTGGATTAAGGCATGCTAGATAAGCGTTACCAAGTGTTTATTACAACTTCTGGTAAAGAGATGCAGCCAGAGCGTATGGTTGTGTCTCAAACGCTGATCGGTATGGGTTTTTTTTCCTGGGGTTTAGAACAAAGAACACCTGTAACAACCGCTTTTGCACGCCGTCAAATTGATGATTGTGATTATGTACTTCTGCTTTTAGGAAGCCAGTATGGTGAGCAATCTGTCTCTGGTATTAGTTACATGCACTTGGAATATATCTATGCCGTGACTAAGCAAAAGCCCATTATTGTATTTATGCATGAACAGCCAGAATCGCGTGAGGAGCATTTACGAGAGCATGAAGTGGATCTTCAACAGCGCTTTCAAAATTTCCGTGAACAGATCATTAAAGAAGTTGATCAGGTCGTATTTTTTAAAAGTGCTCGTGAATTAGAGCTAGCACTCAGGTCTCATATGCCTCAAATGCTTGAACGTTACCCTGTTTTGGGTTGGGTAAGACCACAAAGCATTCAAGCAAAACAAGATGAGATTGATCGATTAAGAGCTCAGCTGGCACAAACAAAAATGGAACAAGCCAAATCTGAAGTCGATCCTTTTCTATCTTTGCCTAAAATAGAATGGGATGATCAATTCAGTTTTGATTATCGTATGCATGCCTATGTTGATAGTCATTTTAAAGAAATTATTTGTATACGATCCATGCGATGGCATGAAATTTATACTGTTCTTAAGTCTCAATTTTCCCAAGCAACACCAGAAGATTTTTATTCTAAAGTGTTGAATCAGTATTTGACTGATACGGGGCTGGTCGATGCTCAATTGCAACTTCCTAAGGCACATATGGTATCTAGAGCACAGATTAATGTACGTGCATTGCATACCATCAAGCAACAAATGCGTAATAATGAATGGATCGTTCCTGTAGGACGAGATGATCGTCAGCGGATGTTATGGAAATGCATGAATAAATAGATCAAGTTCATATGATAGTTTTTCTCTGTCATTCACATTTTAAAAAGCAATCATAAAATCACGCCGAATTTACTTAGACTCTGATAAAGTATTTCTCAATTAAACAGTGAATTGATGTGGATCAGATGTCTGAGTTAAAGCCGAAAATCACCGTAATTATTGCCAACTTGGGAACACCAGATGCCCCGACAGTGCCTGCGGTACGAACTTTTCTAAAACAGTTTTTATCTGATCAGCGTGTGATTGAGATTCCATCGTTTTTGTGGAAAATTATCTTACATTGTTTTGTTTTACCATTTCGACCAAAGCATGTTTCTGAAGCATATGCGCAGGTGTGGAATGGAGATTCACCTATGCGTGAAATTCTGTTGAAGCAAACAGATTTAATCCGTCAAAAAGTTATTCAAGATTATCCAGATTTTGATGTTCAGGTCGTTCCTGCAATGACTTATGGTCATCCTAGTATTCATGAGGTTCTAAAAAAACTTTCTCAGACACCGCAAGATCACGTCATTTTATTTCCACTTTTTCCTCAATATTCAGCGACATCTACAGCACCTTTGTATGATGCATTGGCGAAATGGGTTTTAACGCAGAGAAATTTACCTGGCTTAAGTTTAATACGTGATTATTATCAACATCCAAAATTTATTCAGGCTTTGGCAAAGAGTGTTCAGGTTTTTCAGGCGCAGCACGGTAAAGCGGAAAAATTATTAATGTCTTTCCATGGGATTCCTCAGCCTTATGCAGATAAAGGTGATCCATATGCCGACCGTTGTAGAGTTACAGCGAAAAAAGTCGCAGAGGCTCTGGGATTACGTGACGATGAATGGGCTATCAGCTTCCAATCACGATTCGGTAAACAAGAGTGGGTCAAGCCATATACAGATGCGTTGCTGACTGAGTGGGGACAACAAGGTGTTCAATCTGTCCATGTGCTCAGCCCTGCTTTTTCAGCAGATTGTTTGGAGACTTTAGAAGAGTTGGCTGTGGAAAATGCCGAAACCTTTAAAACGGCGGGTGGGAAAGACTATGCCTATATTCCAGCGTTAAACACTGATGCAGCACATATTGATTTGTTGGTCGATTTAGTAGAAGCTCAACTGGATGCACTCAAGATTACCCTTCAACATTCTGCATAAATTTAAAGGTTCCTATGCTTCAAGTTAAAATTATTCCTGTGACAGCATTTCAGCAAAATTGTTCATTGGTTTGGGATCAAGAGACCAAAGAAGCTGTGTTAATTGATGCTGGAGGTGAGCCTGAAAAAATTATGCAAGTTGTGCAAGAGTTAGACTTAACCGTGAAGGAGCTATGGTTAACTCATGGTCATCTTGATCATGCTGGTGCGGTCGGAGCATTGGCGAGAGAGTGGGGTATTCCAGTAATTGGTCCTCATAAAGAAGATGCATTTTGGTTAGATATGATTCAGGAAGTTTCAGCACGATATGGGTTTCCGATACCTGAACCTGTTGTGGTTGATCAGTGGCTTGAAGGTGGTGAAACTTTAAAATTGGGGGATGAGTCCTTTGAGGTTCGATTCGCTCCCGGTCATACGCCTGGCCACGTCATGTTCTATAATGCTAACTATGGCTTGTTATGGACTGGCGATGTTCTTTTCAAGGGTTCAATTGGTCGAACAGATTTTCCCAAGGGAAATCATCAACAGTTGCTGGATTCGATTGAGAGAGAATGTTTTAGTTTGCCAGATGAAACACAGTTTATTTCAGGGCATGGTCCAATCAGTACCATTGGCTATGAGAAAAAGTTTAACCCTTTTGTGGCAGGTAAAGCTGGTTAATTAAAAACGAAAAAAGTGATCTCGATTGATGTCATTCAATTCCCAAAAGAGAAGGGCAGCGGCTAACACAAATAGTGCAGAGATTAAAATCAAGACGAAATCATGTTGATAAATGCCTAGACCTGCAAAAAGGAGGCCTAGGCAAGTTAAAATTATACTGAGTGTGAATGTGAATTTATAAAGTCTCATGTATTTATGAAAGTAGAATTGTTATTTTAATGTGATTTCCATCACAATATCACAACACAAACCTAAATAAAATCTCATTTATTGAGTTTTCTTAAAAAAGCTAATTTTTTTGGTTGTGTAAATATAATTGAATTATTCTTTTAATACTGAGCAAAGTTGGCATTATTCATGATATTCCCCTTGATCAGCTTGAGGAGAATCCTGTGTTGGAAGGCGATATTCATCATTTGCCCAAGCTCCTAAATCGATAAGTTTGCATCGTTCAGAACAAAATGGACGAAATTCATTGCCAGTCCATTGACTAGGCTGTCCACAGCGTGGGCACGGAAATGTTTTTGGCATAAATCAATCCTAGTAAAATAAAACAGCTAAAATAGGCAAAAGCATTTAGAGTTGCTAGACTTGTCGCGTTTTCATAAGTTTGATCTGATTATGCCGATTCGTCAATTTCAAGCACAGCGTATGCATGCGCCACGCGATTTTCAACCGATTCTAGCTGAACCACTATGTGTTGAGATTGGGGCGGGTAAAGGTAAACATGCTTTATTGTTTACGCAACAAAATCCGCAAAGACAACTAATCGCGATTGAACGAACCAGAGAAAAATTTCTAGCGATGCAAAAACAGCATCAATTAGAGGGTCAAACCAATTTGCGACCTGTACATGCAGATGCAATCCCTTGGATCGTACATGCGCTATTTCCACAGCAAGTTGAAGATTTTTTTATTTTATATCCGAATCCTGAACCTCATAATCCAGCGCAACGTTGGTTGAATATGCCTTTTTTTGAATTTTTACTGTCTCGATTGCAACCGAATGGTACGATCACTTTAGCCAGCAATATTCCTGAATATATTGACGAGGCAGAGCAACAACTGCTTAATGTTTGGAACCTTTCTTATGTTAAAGAAAGAATCCCTTCAACTTCGGCAAGAACGCATTTTGAAGTAAAGTATCTAGAGCGTGGTGAATTATGCCAGCAGTTGATTATTCAAAAACCAGAAGCGTACCAAACTCGCTTCGATCACTTTATGCCTCTGCAAGGGCAAATGCCCATCTCTTCTGAAAATCAACAAACGAATAATCTATGAATTTGGAATATTCAAAGCGAATCGCAATCGTAGGCGCAGGTCCAGCAGGTTTAATGGCTGCTGAAGTTTTATCTGCTCATCCTGCATTTGAAGTTCATATTTTTGAACAAAAGCCTTCAGCTGCGCGTAAGTTTTTGATGGCAGGTAAAACAGGTTTAAATATTTCTCATGCCGAACCTCTTGATCAATTTATTGGTCGTTATGATCATGCCGAATGGCTTGCACCTTGGGTGAGAAAGTGGGATGCGCGTTGGATTCAGAATTGGATGAAAAACCTAGGGATTGAATCCTATGTTGGAAGCTCAGGTCGTATATTTCCCAATGAAATGAAAGCAGCTCCATTACTGCGTGCTTGGTTAAAAAGTTTAGTGGATTCCAAAGTCAATTTTCATTATCGGCATCAAATTACCGCGCTTAATCAAAATGAACTGACAGTTTTTGATACTCAATCCAATTCAATACGAACTGAGCAATTTGATGCGATTGTATTGGCGTGTGGCGCTGTGTCATGGGCACAGTTGGGTAGTGATGGGGCTTGGCAGTCATGGTTGGCTAAAGAAGAGTTAAAAGCGTTTTCCCCGAGTAATGCTGGTGTAGTCAGAGCTTGGTCTTCGTATATGGAACCTGTATTTGGCTCGCCACTCAAACGAGTTGAAGCTTGGGTGGATCATCAGCCCAAAGCTAAGGGGGATATTGTGATCACCCATTATGGTTTGGAGAGTGGGTTGGTCTATAAGCATGGTCGGGCACTTCGAACACAATTGCAATATCAAGATTCCATGGTTTTAAATTTAGATTTACTGCCAGAATTATCTGAGCATGAAATCATCTCTAAACTTAAGAATGCTAAGAAACAAAGCATAAATAATGTATGGCGAAAATTGGGATTAGACAATGCAAAGTCAAATTTATTACGTGAATTGACCTCAAAGCATGATTGGGCGATTGCAGAGAAAATGGCTCAGCATATTAAACATTTATCTATCAAACTAGACGGTTTTAGACCCATTGAAGAAGCCATTAGCTGCGCAGGTGGTGTACGGGAAATTGCCTTGACTAAACAGTTACAGTTGAAAAGTAATCCAATTGTTTTCTGCTGTGGAGAGATGTTGGATTGGGATGCCCCGACAGGTGGTTATTTACTTACAGCGTGTTTTGCAACAGGTCGAGCAGCAGGATTAGGTGTAATTGAATACCTAAATAAAACTGTTGAAAAAGACTAGTCAAGCGCTAGTCTTTATTTATGATTATTTCACAGTGAGTGCATTTCCTTCAAATTTAATGCCATCCCATCCATGAATCATGAATTGACGGATATTTTGATGATCTGATGCTTCAGGTGTCGCCAGAACAGAAGCGTAGTGTTCTGCAAAAAGCTGTAATGTTTGTTCTTGAGAAAGACCATTTAATTTGGCAAAGGAAAAAACTTTAGCACTCCCTTGATTTTCATTACTGGCATTATATTGTTGACCATTACTAAATGCGGTTGGCGTATGTGTATAACCTGCTTCAATAAATGAAATTACGTCGGCAAATTTTGCTTCGCCATTTTTTAATTGTTCCAATAATGCTTGAGCCATAATTGAGTCCTTACACGTTTAAATTTGCTACATCTTAACGAAAAAACGCCTGAATCCAAGACAATAATTCGTTACTTTTTAAGGTAAAAATATGATCAATACACGAGAACGGACATAATATGAGTTGGTTATGGGTAGCATGTGGTGGAGCGATTGGTGCAACACTTCGATATATGACCAGTATGTGGTTCATGCAAAATGTATATCAATTTCCATGGGCAACTTGGATTGTGAATATTCTGGGCTGTGTTCTAGCAGGGGGATTTTTTGCATTCAGTTTACAATATCCTATATTACAACAAGAGGCTCGCCTATTTTTTATGGTTGGCATATTAGGTGGTTTTACCACCTTCTCAAGTTTTGGCTTGGAAACTTTTCAATTGATAAAATCTGGACAATACAATTTGGCACTGATGTATGTTGTGAGTAGTATCATGATTGGACTCCTGGGATTGGTTTTGAGTTTTTCCTTTACTCAATTTTATTTAACCAATAAATAACGATGAAAATAAAAAAAGCCTAAATTGGAGGAGTAAATTTAGGCTTAAAAATAGTGAGAGTCGAAAATTTTTTTATTTACGTTTAAAGCGACCGAAACGCTTATTGAAACTTGCCACACGACCTTCATTATTGGCCTGACGGACCTCACCAGTATAGAAAGGGTGCGAAGCACTTGAAATATCTAGCGTGACATAGGGGTAAGTTTTCCCTTGATATTCTTTTGTTTGCTTTGACTGAATCGTACTACCGATGATGAAATACTGATCTGCGTTGGTATCATGAAACAGTACTTCATGGTATTCAGGATGAATATTGGGACGCATGGAAACACTCCTAATTATTTATATTTCGTTATAATATAACATAACAACAATGAGCATTGTAAGGTCTTGTTAATTTTTCAAATAGGAACGAGCGTTTCAAACAAATCATTGAGATTGTCATCGACTTTTAAGTTAATCAGATTCCAATAGTGTCCAGAAATAGTACGATTGACCATTAATGTGTCTGGAGAGGGCTTAAATGTATCCCAATACTTAAGTGATTTTTTCACTAAAATGACGCCATCATGATGAGATGAGTTTTCAGCAAAATTGTATTGAGTGGTAAGGGGTCTGAGCAACACTTCTAACCATTGTTTGTAAAGTTCCTCAGGGAATTTTCCTGTTTCAGCAAGAGCATCCAACGCAAATAGATGTTGTTCAATCTCTTGGATATTTTCAGCACGACCAGCGCGAACTAATTTTTTAAATCGATCCACCAGTTCAGCAGATAAGGTTTTAACACCACCAAAATCATAGATGATGACACTACCATCTGAGCGGAAAGCAAAATTGCCAGGATGCGGATCACAATGAAAACGTTTTAGATAGAAAATCTGATGACCAAGAGCTTGAATTAGTCGACGACCAATTTCGTTGCGTGTATCAAGCGGCCAAGTGCTTGCGGTTTCAATATTGTCACCTGCTTCCAAGCTCAATGTTAGAACTCGTCTGCTGGAATAATCTTTGAACACTTGTGGGATAATAATTTTAGAATCCAATGCTTGATGGAAGGTTCTAAATACCTCTAAATTCTGCGCTTCAATTTCATAGTTGAGCTCTTCGTGTAAGCTGTCTTGAATTTCTGCAAATAATCGATCTTGTAATTTTTTATCGACTTTTAGTACACCCATCAAACGTAAGGCCAAGCGAACTTGTTTTAGATCGCTTTCGCATGCTTCATCTACGCCTGGGTACTGTACTTTTACAACGACTTCTTGGCCATTTTTTAAGGTGGCTTTATGAACTTGCCCAATCGAAGCTGCTGCAAAAGGTTGTTCATCAAATGTTTTAAAAACATCTAACAGTGGCTGACCAAGTTCTTTTTCTACTTGTTGCTTGATTTGTTGGAAGGGCATCGCAGGGGCTTGACGTTGTAATTTAGCAATAGCCTTCGCGACTTCAGGCGGGAAAATATCTTTATATTGTGATGCAATTTGACCAACTTTCATTACAGCACCTTTCATTTCCCCAAGGGTATCTGCAATTTGAACACCAATATCTTGAAATAGCTTACTGCGTGCTTCGTTTTTTTTATCATCATCTGCATTAAAGGTGCGGATAGAGTTGGACACGGTTTTAGTAGCAATACTTGCAGTCATACCTGCGAGTTTCATGAAACGACGGCCGGGAGAGCTCGCTTTGTTTGCCATGAGTTAAGAACCTCGATTCATTATTTTCATCTTCTGATCTGATCATAGGCGACAAATCAAAAGATGCATATTTGAAATTGTTAATGAGTTGTAAGTAAATGATTGGCATAAAAAAATAAATCCCGATCATTCGGGATTTATAGTTCATGATGATTGA
The DNA here is from genome assembly GCF_056779795.1 of Acinetobacter sp. ANC_7682. NCBI lineage: Bacteria > Pseudomonadati > Pseudomonadota > Gammaproteobacteria > Moraxellales > Moraxellaceae > Acinetobacter > Acinetobacter sp. ANC_7682. Next base: position 11,642 of record NZ_JBWYIQ010000006.1, read on the forward strand.
CTACGCTCAAGCCGCTGATTATTCATATATAAACGCCCGAGTAAGAGTACACAGGCAATACTTAAGCCCACGATCAATCCAATCCATACACCCGCAGGACCAATGTTGGTAAATCTAGAGAGATATACGCCTACAGGAAACGCAATCACCCAATAGGCAAGCATAGTAATCCACATAGGACCCTTCGTATCTTGCATGCCTCGTAGACATCCTGCAGCACTGATTTGCCAAGCGTCCATCAGTTGGTAAGCAACAGCGAATAGCACCAAGTAAACCGCAATTTGAGTCACCAATACATCAGAGGTGTACAACGCGACAATTTGATGGCGGAAGACCCACAATAAAATCATGGTCATCAATGCCAGTACAGTACCTGTTGCTAAACCCAACCATTGGACTTTACGCATAGATTGGTAATCCTTTTCACCATAATACGTTCCCACTCGGATGGTAAGTGCGATCGCGAGAGACATCGGGATCATAAATAATTGTGACGTAATGGAGATGGCAATTTGATGCGCTGCAACCGTAATTTCACCCAATGGACTCAATACAATTGCAGCGGTACTGAAAATACTGACCTCAAAGAAGATAGCCAAACCAATTGGGAAACCTAAAGCAAGGATGCGTTTTAACCAGTAGCGATCAATTTTTTCAAAATGACTAAAGGGTTGGGTTTTTTGATATGCCTGATTATTCAAGATATACAATGCCAACGTGATCAGCATCAGCCACTGTAGAATTGCCGTTGCAAATCCACATCCAGCACTTCCTAATGCAGGAATTGGACCTAAACCATACATAAACACAAAATTAAGCGGAATAAGTACGACTAAGGCCATTAAACTGATCACAGTCACTGGGCGTGGATTACCAATCGCCTCAGAGTATCCTCGTAGTGCAGCAAACATGGTGACTGCTGGCATACCGAATCCAATCGCATGTAAGAATAGGCCAGCTTTAGGGTGAAGTGACTCTGGAACGCCAAGAAGAGGAAGCGTATAGGGGAGAATCTGTAAGACTAGACCAGCAATAATCCCGAGAACTAAAGCAACCCATAATGCTTGTCGTGTAATAGTGGCAATTTTCTCTGGAGTCCTCGCACCGTTTGCTTCAGCAACCAACGGCGTTGTTGCAATCATAATGCCGCTAAATAGCAACATGACAGGAATCCAAAGACCGACCCCGACAGCAATTGCCGCTAAGTCTAATGCAGATAAATGTCCTGCCATAATAGTATCAATCAGTCCTAATCCTGCTTGCGAAAATTGCGTAATCAAGATTGGGATCATGAGATGAAATAGTTTTTTTAATTCATAACTGATGTTGGAAGTTGCAGTCACATTAGACACAAAAATTACTCATCGTTTTTATGTGCTTAGAATGAAGGTTTAGCGTTGTAAAGTGAGAAGCACACCTATAAAAATCACCACGCCACCCAAAATGCGCTGCCAATTAATGGCAATTTTTTCTGTACCTAAAATTCCAAAATGGTCGACTATCATGGACATAACAATCTGTCCAAAAATAATTAATGCCGATAAGGTTAAGAAACCTAATTTAGGTGCGGAATAAATACTAATACTAATGGCATAAACACCTAAAAAACCGCCAAGCCAAAGATGCCAAGGAATTTGTACAATTTCGCTCAATTGTGGTTTTTCAGTCTGTTGAAAAAAAACCAGTATTGCGAGAACTATTGTACCAATCAAAAATGATAAAAGTGCAGCTTGTAATGGAGAATATAAATATTCACGTAATTGTGTGTTAATCGCAGTTTGGAAGGTCATTGCGATTCCGATCCCCAGCGCTAAAGGGATAAAGAATAAAAATTGGCTCGCGACTTTAAACATAAATGTACCCACGTCCTTGTTTTATATTCAGTGTAAAGTAAAAACTGAATCAGTTCTGAGCGTTATGGTGTAGTCATGTTAAAATAAGTTTTTAAGTTTTGAGCTGTACGTTTGGCTACTTTGAATCCACAAGATATTCCATTGTCACTTTATATTCATATGCCGTGGTGTGTGCGTAAATGTCCATATTGCGACTTTAATTCGCATGCAGTACCCAATGGGGCATTGTCCATGGCGTTGGAGAAAGAATATTTACAAGCATTGGTTGAGGATTTCAAAACACAGATAAATTTTGCTCAGGGTCGTCAAATTCATAGCGTGTTCATAGGTGGAGGTACTCCTTCTCTCATTTCTGCTCAAGGGTATCAATGGCTATTTGCTCAGCTAAGCGCTTTGATTCCGTTTGAGGATGATTGTGAAATTACCTTAGAAGCCAACCCGGGAACGGTAGAACATGATCCATTTGCAGATTATTTAAAGGCGGGGATCAATCGGTTGTCTTTAGGTGTCCAAAGTTTTAACTCGAATCATCTTCAAAAACTGGGGCGTATTCATTCCAACCAAGATGCAATTTCAGCAATTGGTTTGGCGAAATATGCAGGCTTTAAGCGAATTAATGTCGATTTAATGCACGGCTTACCTGAACAAACGCTTGAACAAGCATTACTTGACTTAAAACTTGCCGTGGAGCACGGTGCTACACATATCTCGTGGTATCAGTTAACCATTGAGCCCAATACCGTATTTTTTCGAACTCAACCTATATTGCCTGTCGATGATGTATTAGAAGAAATTCAGGTACAGGGTGAGGCCTATTTAATCGAAAATGATTTTACTAACTACGAAGTGTCGGCTTGGCGTAAAGAAAAACCCTCAGCACATAATTTAAATTATTGGCAATTTGGCGATTACTTAGCGATTGGTGCTGGTGCGCATGCTAAAGTAACGCTAAGTGATGGTGTATATCGTTACCAAAAAACACGATTACCGAAAGATTATCTAGCGAAAGTCCCTGCAGAGCATTTGCAGTTTAAGAAAATTGAAGCTGATGAAATGCCATTCGAATTTATGATGAATGCACTGCGACTTAATCAAGGTGTACCAACCTCATATTATGAAGCTCGTACAGGTTTATCTTTGAAATCAATCCAAGTTCAAATTCAGTCATTGATTGACAGAAAATTAATGGTAGATGATCCAAACCGTTTGTCATGCACTGCTCAAGGACATTTATATTTGAACTCATTGCTTGAGGAGTTTCTGTAAGTTCTATAGTTAAACTCCAATGTAATTTTTAACAGCGAAACTGTTAAATCCATACTTATTTCGCTCCTTTACTGTGAAAATAATGATGAGTTTTTTAATGGTTCTCATTAAGATAGGTAATAAAAATGAAATTAGTTCTAGTGGCTTCAATCTTGGGATTGGCATTCGTTGGTTGTGCTGATAAAAACAAAAATAGTGAGCAAATGTCAGAACAAGAGAGACCAGCGTATTTAAATGCTGAAGCTTCTGCGCCTGTTGATCAAGTTGCTCGTGCTGAAGGTGAACAGGTGATCCATTTTACTGGACCAATGGATTTAACATTAGAGCTAAAAACAAACGACAATTTTCAAACGGCTGAACTCAGGGATAACTCGGATGCGGTTTATCACTTGAAGAGCACGGTTGCAGCAAGTGGTGTAAAACTTGCAAATGAAGATGGAGTTTCAATTCATTTTAAAAATTTCAATGGTTTGAATGAGGGAACAGTTGAACTCGTGAAAGATAAGCCAATAGAGATTAAAGAGTACCGTGAGCATTAAAATATATGCATTAATTTACAACACCTGGTTGGTTGGTCAATCAGGTGTTTTTAATTCCTTAATTTGAGCTTTGATCTTCAACATATTTTTTTAAATGATTGGCCATTTCCCACTGAGAACCAATAAAACGATACAGGGCTTCAACTTCTTGTTTTGTTGCGCCTTGAATAAATTTATCGTCTAAAGTTACTTCAATAGTTCGTTCAAATTCTGTGCTATTAGCATTGATACGGTCAAATTCATAGGTAATTTTTGAATGGATTGGGACTTGAGCAAATTGCTCTATGGTTGCGATAACAAACTTCTTATCTTTCTCAAACTCAATCACATGCCATTCATTATTCCAATCTTTTATGCCTGGAATCGGGCTGCTAATAAATTCTTTGAAAGTCGTACCTTTTTGAACACGAATATTCTTAGGCTCAATGGCTTGAGTTGCACCCACATTAATTTTTGGCCAAAGATTTACATTGGTTAAAATATTGAAGACTTCACTCACAGGGCGATGAATAATGACCTCAGCAGATCCACTCGTCGAGTAATTCAAATTCTTTGTTGAATACGTCGTGGTTTTTTGGTGATTTTTAATATCCGATTCAGCGAAGCTATTTGTAGCGAAAAAGACTGCACTGAGTAAAGTTAGGGAGATCAATGTCTTATGCATATTATTTTCCTTTTTGTATATTGATAAAAGCTCGTTTGGAATATTTATGTCGTTTGATCAAGATACCACTGTTGTATTCTTGCTCTAAATGTAATTGCGTATTCTTAAAGTAAGATAGTTCATTCGATCAATAAAAAAAGACCGCCTTGGCGGTCTTTTTTCTATGAAATCTTAGTAATCAAAACTGAAGTGTTCAGCTTCTAAAGACATTAAAGTTTTCGAAGGGTTAACCATAGATTCAGCATGACCTTGAGCACGTGGAAGTAAACGCTCAAAGTAGAAATCTGCAACTTTGATTTTCGCTTTATAAAACTCAGGAGTTTCTTGACCATCACCTGATGCTAACTTCGCTGATGCCACTGCCGCTTGTTGAGCCCAGTAATATGCCATCATTGCATAACCAGAGAACATTAAGTAATCCACAGAAGCACTTGAAACGATGTCGCGATCTTTGCGTGCAGCAAGCATAATACGTACAGTTAATGCGTTCCATTGTGCACAAATCTTAGTTAAGTCCCAAGCAAAACGGCGCATGTATTTATTGCGTGCGTGCTGACCACAGAATTTTAAGATTTCAGCTGTATAGTCACGAACGACTTTGCCTTTAGAAGATAACAGTACTTTACGACCGATTAAGTCTAGTGCTTGAACACCAGTTGTACCTTCGTAAAGCGTTGAAATACGCGCATCACGAACGATCTGCTCCATACCATGTTCTTTGATATAACCATGGCCACCAAAGACTTGCATACCGTGGTTTGCTGCTTCTAAACCTAACTCTGTTAAGAAGCCTTTCAAAATTGGGGTATAGAAACCTAATTTATCATCGTAATCATCAAACTTCGCTTGATCACCTTGAGCTAAAGCATCAGTCATTTTGTCAGCAAGCTGTGCAGCATGATAGATCATTGCACGGCCACCTTCAGCAATCGCTTTTTGAGTCAAAAGCATACGACGAACATCAGCATGATGGATAATTGAGTCAGCTACTTTTTCAGGCTCTTTTTTACCTGAGAGTGCGCGCATTGACATACGTTCTTTTGCATAAGGTAATGCACCTTGGAATGCAAGTTCTGCATGTGCTAAACCTTGAACAGCAGTTCCGATACGCGCCGTATTCATGAAGGTAAACATTGCGTGTAAGCCTTTGTTGACTTCACCAATCAGATAACCCGTTGCAGCATCAAAGTTCAGTACGGCAGTAGCAGATGCTCTGATCCCCATTTTGTGTTCAATAGAACCGCAAGTCACAGGATTGCGTTCGCCTACACCACCATCAGCAGTTGGGATGAATTTTGGAACAATGAATAATGAAATACCACGCGTACCAGCTGGAGAGTCTGGAAGACGTGCCAACACAATATGAATGATATTTTCAGTTAAATCGTGTTCACCCGCAGAAATAAAGATTTTAGTACCTGTGATAGCATAAGTACCGTCACCTTTAGGCTCAGCTTTAGTTTTAACTTGACCCAAGTCTGTACCACATTGTGGTTCAGTTAAACACATTGTGCCTGACCATGTACCAGCAGTGAGGTGAGGCATGTAGGTGTTTTTCTGTTCTTCAGTACCAAATTGCATGATGGTATTCATACAACCCATACTTAAGCCCGGATACATCGTGAAAGACCAGTTTGCTGTACCCATCATTTCTGATTTGATCAGGTTCAGCGACATAGGCAGTGCTTGACCACCAAACTCTTCAGGATACGAAAGACCTTGCCAGCCACCTTGTACAAACTGCTCGTAAGCTTCTTTGAAACCTTTAGGCGTTTTGACTTCGCCATCTTTAAAATGACAGCCTTCTTCATCTCCAGACTGATTAAGTGGAGATAATACATTTTCACAGAAATCTGCAGCACCTTCGATAATCATATCGACAGTATCAGAGTCAGCAGCTTCGCCGTTGCTTAGAGTTTTATAGTGCGCAGGATAATCAAAAACTTCGTTCATTAAGAAACGAATATCACGTACGGGCGCTTTATATGCAGGCATTGAACTTTTCCTAATTTGAATAGAGAAAATACTTGTTAGATGATCCGATTATTGACCTACAACACTAAAAAAACATTGATGTAAGTCACGGAAATAAATGTCAGAATTGCGAATTAGTGTTTAGGCTCTTGAATGAATATAAACTGAATTCATTTGTTGTAGTAGGAGTTTATTAGAAAAAATAATATTATTAATACATAAGCTTAGGTTGGTTTTGTTGTGTGGATGATCATATGTTTAATTTGAATTTATTCAATTTGAATATGCACTAAAAATATGTCACTAAAATCAATTCGAAGAGATTTAATCGATATTATAGAGAGAAAAAAGTGCAATTTAAAAAATTGCACTGTTCACAAGGCACTAAACGTGTGCAAAAACTAAATAAAATCTTTTAATTCTGGACGCACACCATTCCAAATCGCGAAAGATTCAATCGCTTGTCCAACGAGCATTCCAAATCCTTCTGCAGTCGGAATTCCACGCTGTTTCGCTTGATCAAGGAAAGTGGAAGGTTTGCCATAGGCCATTTCATAGGCATATTTGAATTTTAACTGTTGAGGTAGAGTGATTGCATCGCCAGATAAGCTTGCCGAGGTAGCATTAATAACAATATCAAATTCACCTGCTATGTGATCAAGACCACAAGCGTTTAGCTCTAGATCTGGGACAGCAGGTTGTAAGTCCTGAATCAATTGCTCTGCGCGAGCAACCGTTCGATTAGCAATCATGATTTTATTTACACCAGCTTTATGCAGTGGATAAATCACGCCACGTGTTGCACCACCTGCGCCTAAAATAAGCACGCTTGCTTGCTCAAGAGGCCAATTTAAATGTTGAATGGCTGCAACAAGTCCTTGGCCATCGGTATTGTCGCCATGCAATACACCATTTTTCATCCATAGTGTATTTACTGCTTTTGCAATTTTGGCACGTTCAGTGAGTACATCACATTGTGCAAAAGCTTGTTCTTTAAACGGCACCGTGACATTCAGACCAATACCACCAGCCTTAAAAAATTCATTGATACTCTGTGTAAAACCATCGAGAGGAGCAAGGCGTTTGCTATATTCAAGGATCACCCCAGTCTTTTGTGCGAACGCATGATGAAGCTCTGGAGATCGAGATTGTTCAATGGGATTTCCAATTACGGCAAATTGTTTGCGCATTGCTCTAATTCCTGATGAAGAAGTGGCAAACAATATACGTCAAATGCAGAAAGTTCCCAATATGAACATATTCAATGAAGTGTATTAATGACTTGGGTTACAAATTTCAAATAGGGTATGAAGTAAAATATGCGCAATGTTGAGCAGTAGACCAACAGCTGCAAACACCATCAAGCTAAAACCAAAGCTATCATTGAGTAGTGTTTCTGAAAATATAGTGGTACTGATTGCACTCAAAAGAGCAATAACCAGTGTCCAAAATACGACAACACGTGCGCGAATAGAGTTGTGTTGCATATCGATTCCTTATGCAGAAGTAAAAACTTCCATGAGTAATACAAGTAAAAATTGATTGTACAGTACTTTGCTTAAATTAAACTTAAGAGCTGTGTCAGAAGTGTGACAAAATTTAATCAATTTATCTATTGTGTCTTTTTTTCTAAGAGAATGTAATGGAATTATTCAATTTCGTTAGACAATGGGATGAATATATTGCTCAACAAAAAAGCCCTGTTTTAACAGGGCTAGTGATTTACATTTAATGCAGTTAAGCGAGCCAATCTCTCGGTTTTAAATAGTAGTCGGTTAATTTTTTTTCAGCAGAGCCTTCATCCCATTCAGGTCTGTATTTCCAACCCGTTAATGGAGGAAGACTTACTAAAATAGACTCAATTCGACCGCCAGTTTGTAATCCAAATAACGTCCCTCGATCGTAAACTAAGTTATATTCCACATAGCGCCCACGACGATACAATTGGAAATCGCGTTGAGCTTCACTATAGGGTTTATCTTGATTACGTTGGAAGATTGGTAGAATCGCATTGAGATATCCATTGCCTACAGCTTGCATGTATTTAAAACAAGTTTCGAAATCCCACTGATTTAAGTCATCAAAAAATAATCCACCGACACCACGTTGTTCATCACGATGCTTCAAATAAAAATAATCATCACACCATTTTTTATGATCTTGGTAGACATGATCGCCAAAAGGTGCACAAAGATCGTGCGCAGTTTGATGCCATGATTTAACATCTTCATCATTCGGATAAAATGGCGTTAAATCAAAACCGCCGCCAAACCACCAAATAGGATCTTGTCCTTCTTTTTCTGCGACAAATAGTCTTACGTTGGCATGTGAGGTCGGCACATTTGGATTTCTAGGATGGATCACTAAAGAAACCCCCATGGCTTGTGCTTGTGCGCCAGCTATATGTGGGTGCCGTTCGGTAGCGGATGCTGGTAACTTTGAGATATTGATGTGCGAGAACATCACACCACCTTTTTCGATCACTGTACCATCTTGCAATACGCGTGATCTGCCACCACCACCTTCGGGACGTTCCCAATCATCGATCTCAAATTGGGCATTACCGCCACCTTGTTGTTCTTGTTGTTCAAGCGCAGCACAAATTCGAGTTTGTAAGTCGAGTAAAAATTCACGAACACGTTGAATATCTGCAGAAGTCGGGTGTGACATACCAAGCCTCTTGGGCAATGAAAAACTAGCTACATCAAAACATAAATTGTATGAAAGATTAAGGTGATTTTATCGATATAGCGGATCGAGATTTAAGTTTAGTCAGGGTAAACGTACTTTGTGATTTGAATTTGCTTATGAATCCTGACCAAGATACTAGGTTGAATTAAAACAATAAGCTCCTCAAAATAGAACGACTGAAAGCAGTTAAGCTTTTAATATGTGGTGATTTTAAAGGTGGGGATATGTTCGAAAACGTTATTTCACTGGTGCAAAAATATAATGTTCCAGGTCCTCGATATACGAGCTATCCCACAGTTCCGTATTGGGAGCAGTCGACTTTTGATCAAGTACTATGGCAGCAAAAACTAAAAATACGTTTTGATCACTCGAATAGCCAACGTGGTATTAGCCTTTACATTCATTTACCTTTTTGCGAGTCCTTATGTACTTTTTGTGGATGTCATAAAAAAATCACTAAAAAACATGAAATGGAACAGCCCTATATTTTGGCTCTGTTAAAAGAATGGAAATTGTATTGTGAGTTATTTATAGAGCGTCCTTTGATTAAAGAGATACATCTAGGCGGAGGGACACCTACATTTTTTTCTCCTCAGCATCTTAAACAGTTGATTGATGGGCTTTTAGCGTTATCAGCAGTAGCTGAAGATCATCAATTTAGTTTTGAAGGACATCCTAATAATACTTCCTACGAACATTTAAAGACGCTGTTTGAATTGGGTTTTAGACGCGTTAGCTTTGGCGTGCAGGATTATAATGAAACCGTGCAGAAAGCGATCCACCGAATTCAACCTATTGAACACGTAAAGCAGGTTACAGAATGGGCGCGTGAAATTGGTTATACCTCTATTTCGCATGATTTGGTCTACGGGCTGCCCTTTCAATATTTAGATGATGTTTTAAACACAATTGATCAAACCATTCAAATTAAGCCAGATCGTTTAGCCTTTTACAGTTATGCACATGTACCATGGATCAAAGGCAATGGGCAACGTGGTTTTAAAGACCATGATGTTCCGCGAGATGAAGAGAAAAGACAGTGTTATGAGCAAGGAAAACAAAAATTATTGTCTGCTGGATATCATGAAATAGGGATGGATCATTTTGCGCTTGAGCATGATGATATGTATCAGGTATTTCAAGCCCAACAGTTACATCGTAATTTTATGGGATATACCGTTTCAAAAACAGAAGTGATGATTGGCTTAGGGATGTCAGCTATTGGCGATTGTTGGCAAGGTTTTGCCCAAAATGAAAAGACGCTTGAAGATTATTATGCTCGATTAGAACAAAACGAAATTCCAGTTTTTAAAGGTCATCTTTTAACAGAAGAAGATTTGAAAATTAGAAAGCATATTTTAAATCTCATGTGCCACTTTGAGACGAATTGGCAAGGTGATATGGATTTTGCGCAGCGACCACAAGTTTTAGAAGATTTAGCTGAAATGCAAAATGATCAACTTGTGAAGATGAGTCAATATGGATTGATGGTGACAGAAGCTGGAAAACCATTTGTACGAAATATCTGTATGGCTTTCGATTTAAGGTTAAAAAGAAACAAACCTGAAAATCGGATATTTTCTATGACGATATAGTCATCTTCACAAATTGGGCTGAGTCTAAGTGAAAAAATACCCCTAAGCATCGGGGTATTTTTTTACAACGATTAAATTATGCTGTAGTTAAAAATCATCCTTTTGATACATATGTGACATGCGCTCATGTTTGGTTTTTAAGTATTCTTCATTGAATTTATTCAAACCGACCGTTAACGGGACACGATCAATCACATCAATTCCTAAATCAGTTAAAGCTTTAATTTTGAGAGGATTGTTTGTGACAAGTTTGACTTGTTTCACTTGTAAGTGATCCAGCATGATACTGCACATATCGTATTTACGCGCATCAGCGGGTAAGTTGAGCATCAGGTTAGCATCCACTGTGTCATGTCCTTGATCTTGCAAGGCATAAGCACGAATTTTATTGGTTAAACCAATACCACGACCTTCTTGACGTAAATATAAAATTACGCCTTGTCCTGCTTCGTTAATCAGTTTTTGAGTTGCTTGAAGTTGTGGGCCACAATCACATTTTAATGAAGCAAAAGCATCGCCTGTTAAACATTCGGAATGGATTCGAACCAAGACAGGAGAGGTGGGTGCTGTATCTAATCCTTTTGACAATGCTACGTGTTCTTCACCAGTTTTAGGGTCTTGAAAAACAGTGATTTTAAAATCACCAAAGGCAGTGGGTAATTTAGATGTGGCAACAAACTCTATAGGCACAGTGACTTCCATTACATGTTCATAATTTGGCTAAAGTATAGCTGAATGATCAGGCCATAGTTGAGTATCATTGTGCAAATTTACACAGAAGATTTCCTTTTTTTTGCAAAGCACAAGATAATAGTTGATAAGTAGCATCGATATTCAGGATAATCTAGCTACCTAACAACGCCCGTTTAGCGAAAGCTCAACACTGGACCAATATAAATGTGGTTGATTTAAGGTGTTTTTTTTCGATTTCTCGATCAATAAGAAGAATCGAGCTAACCCATTTACCTAGCTTAGGATTTGCCAGGCTTTAGAAGGCATTGCCACATATGTTGTATACCGAAATACCTAGTCAACGTCCTGTTACGCCTTTGTTGGATGCGATTGATCATCCAATGCAATTGCGTCAACTAGCCAAAGAACAATTGAGTCAAGTGTCGGACGAGCTACGTCAATTTATTTTGTATGCTGCTGGACAAAGTGGTGGGCATTTCGGTGCCAATCTAGGTGTAATCGAATTAACTGTTGCTTTGCATTATTGTTTCAATACACCACATGATCGTCTTATTTGGGATGTGGGTCATCAAGCATATCCACATAAAGCTTTGACTGGACGTCGTGAGCAACTAACAACAATTCGTGCAAAAAATGGCTTAGCGGCGTTCCCCGCTCGTGAAGAGTCTGAGTTTGATACTTTTGGTGTGGGCCACTCATCAACTGCTATTTCAGCGGGTTTGGGAATGGCTTTAGCTCGTCGTTATCAAAAAGATCCTTGTGAAGTGGTTGCAATTATCGGTGATGGTGCAATGACAGCAGGGATGGCATTCGAAGCCATGAATGATGCTGTTGCACATAATGCTGATCTCATGGTGGTACTGAACGATAATGATATGTCGATTTCATGTAGCACGGGTGGTTTTGCAAAACATTTGGCTGCGATTTGGGAAAAAGGGCAATCTGTACACATTGATGAGCAGGGCAATCCATTTATTCGGGATTATCCTGAGTGGGACTACACTTCACGCTTACATTGTGCTGCTACAGAGGCTGCAGATAACTTATTTAAAGCGATTGGATTTGACTATTTTGGTCCATTCGATGGTCATAATGTCGATGAACTTGTTAATGTATTTAGTGCCTTAAAAAAACGTAAGGGGCCGCGCTTAATTCATATCTATACCAAGAAAGGTAAGGGCTTCGCACCTGCTGAAGCAGATCAAATAAAATATCACGCAATTGCTAAATTAAATGCTGCATCAGCTTCAACAAAAGCACCCAAATATTCTGATGTTTTTGGGCAATGGTTGTGTGATGAAGCCCAGTTGGATGATAAGTTGTTAGCCATTACACCTGCCATGTGTGAAGGTTCAGGTATGGTGCAATTCGCCAAACAATATCCTGATCGTTACTTTGATGTGGCAATTGCAGAACAACATGCAGTGACCTTAGCTGCTGGTATGGCATGTGAAGGTTTAAAACCAGTAGTGGCAATTTATTCAACCTTCTTACAGCGTGGTTATGATCAGCTCATTCATGATGTGGCATTACAAAACCTTGATGTCACATTTGGTATCGATCGTGCAGGTTTAGTAGGTGAGGATGGACCAACTCATGCTGGTGCATATGATTACGCATTTATGCGTACAGTTCCGAATATCGTGATTATGGCACCAAAAGATGAAAATGAATGCCGTCAAATGCTACATACCGCTTATTTGCACCCGGGTCCTGCTGCAGTACGTTATCCACGCGGAAATGGTTTAGGTGTTGAAATTCAAAAAGAACTGACAGCGCTTGAAATTGGTAAAGCTGAGTTAACTTTGGAGCTGAATGTAAAAGCCGAAGAAGTGATTACTATTTTAGCTTTCGGTAGCCGCGTGATTGTTGCAGAACATGCTGCTCAGCTTTTAGTTGATCAATTGGATGTTGCGGTACGCGTTGTGAATATGCGGTTTGTTAAACCCCTAGATGGTCAAATCATTCGACAATATGCAGATCAAACCCAACTTTTTGTAACGGTTGAAGAGCATGCAGTCATGGGGGGGGCTGGAAGTGCTGTGAATGAATTTATAATGGCCGAACACATTCTCAAGCCAGTTTTGAACATAGGCTTACCTGATCAATTCTTAGCACAAGCCAGTCATGGTGAGATGCTTAAAGATTGTGGATTGGATGCAGAAGGTATCCAATCTTCAATTCAACAAGCTTGGTTAAAGCTTGTACAGGTGGTTTAAATACAAGTCATAAAATTTTAGAAACATTTTTTACCTAAAAGTGCCGATATTTGATAAAATGTCGGCGCTTTTATGCATTATTCTTTATCAGTATCTTCAAATTTGTAGTGGGTGTTCAATGGAACCTATGGTGGTGATGGCTGCGCGTGCGGCTCAAACAGTTGGTCAAGAGCTTTTAAAAGCGCATCAGAATCGTCATAAACTTGATCTGCAAGTTGAAGAAAAAGGTATCGAAGGTCCTGTGACTCGCGTTGATCGCTATGTTGAAGAATTGACGATCGATATCTTGCGCAAAAGCTATAAAAATCACAGCTTCCTTGGTGAAGAGTTTGGTATGCAAGAAGGTAAAGGTCACGATGCTGATTGGTGTTGGGTGATCGATCCTTTAGATGGTACTTTAAACTTCATTAATGGTGTCCCACACTTCTGTATTTCTATTGCAGTTCAACACAAAGGCGTGACTCAACACGGTGTTGTGTATGACCCAATCAAAGATGAATTGTTCTCTGCGAGTCGCGGTCGCGGTGCAATGATGAACCAACGTCGTATTCGTGTGAATGTAAAAGATAGTTTAGATCGTACGTTCTTGGCTGTTGGTCATGCATATCGTGCTAAACGCGATGGCGAAGTAGTTTCTTATGCAAAAAATCACTTCGATTCTTTGTTGGCAGTAACTGAGCAAGGTGCTCAATTCCGCCGTTTAGGTTCAGCAGCACTCGACTTAGCTTATGTTGCTGCTGGTCGTTACGATGGTTATTTCGAACTTGGTTTGAAACCATGGGATATCGCAGCGGGTGAGCTAATCGTTAAAGAAGCTGGTGGTACAGTAGTTGATGCGCGCGGTGGTTCAAATTCAATGGAAAATGGTCAAGTCTTGGCTTGTTCTATGAAATTATTGAAACCATTGATGCAAGCAGTTGTCCCAGCTTGGGGTGCTGCTGCTAAATAAGCAGATCAAATTTATGAAAGCTCCCTAATAGGGAGCTTTTTTATCTCCAAAACATGATAAATTTGAATATTTGTACTTGAACGCATCAAAAAGCAATTAAACTTAATGACATTATAAAAAAATCTGTTATACTCCGCGCACGCACTAAATTTCGTTCATTACCTGAACATTTCTCTTCTATATTGTGTATGCGCGTCCGGTCCAAAGAGAGGACATTATTTCGCGCCCCACCCAATCGCTAAAAGCGATTCCTTCAGGTTCAGGCTGTAATCATGTGTGCGTTATACGCATCGTCGTTCTCGGATCGCCGCTGATTCTATATTTTCAGCGATTATTGCTGTACCGCTTTTTGCCGATGTCCATCAGACTTTATTTAATGGAGCACCCAATTTTCGGGTGAAAAACTCTATGAGCAAAACTTTTGCTGATTTTCCACTACACGAATCACTTCAACAAGCATTACAAGCATTAGGCTTTACATCGCCTACTCCTGTTCAGGAACAATCAATTCCTGCTGCTTTAGATGGTAAAGATCTTTTAGTATCAAGCCAAACAGGTTCTGGTAAAACTGCTGCATTCTTATTACCTACACTTCACGCTTTAGCGGGTAGTGAAGATACGTTGCTTTCTTTCAAAGAGCGTATGCGTGCTGTAACTGCACCTACAATTTTAGTACTTTGCCCAACACGTGAATTGGCTCAACAGGTCAGCCAAGATGCGATTGCATTTGTACGTCACATGAAAGGTGTTCGTATTGCTGCGATTATGGGTGGTATGCCTTTTGGTAAACAAATCCAACAATTAAAAGGTGCACAAGTTGTTGTGGCGACTCCAGGTCGTTTACTTGATCTTGTAAACCGTCGTCAAATCAAATTGGACAAAGTTAAATCATTAATCGTAGATGAAGCAGACCGTATGCTTGATCTTGGTTTCTCTGAAGATTTAGAGGCGATCAGTGATTTAGCGGGTAACCGTGATCAAACATTAATGTTCTCTGCGACGTTCGCACCACGTATTATTACGTTGGCAGAACGTATGATGAATGAGCCAGAACGTATTGCGATTGAAACTGGTCACACGACGAATACTGACATCACTCAGACTCTACATTGGACTGATGGTTTTGAGCACAAGAAAAAGCTTTTAACACATTGGTTGAATGAAGAAGATCTTGATCAAGCTGTTGTATTTGCTTCTACGCAAGAAGATACAGATATGCTTGCAGAAGAACTGTCTGAAGCTGGTCTTTCAGTTGTAGCACTTCATGGTGCAATGCCACAGACTGTACGTAACCGTCGTTTGCGCAGCATCCGTGAAGGTCGCGCAAAAATTTTAGTTGCAACTGATGTTGCAGCACGTGGTCTAGATGTACCAACAATTTCACACGTGATTAACTTTGGTCTTCCAATGAAGAACGAAGATTATGTACACCGTATTGGTCGTACAGGTCGTGCAGGTCGTACTGGTAAAGCAATCACATTAGCGACTTACCGTGAACGTGGTAAAATTCGTGCTTTAGAAGACTACTTAGATGCACGTCTAGAAGTTTCTGAAATTGAAGGTCTTGAGCCATCTCCACCTCCAGCACGCGGTAGTCGTGATGGCGCTGGTCGCGGTCGTGGCCGTGGTGGTGAAGGCCGTGGCCGTGGTGGTTTCGGTGGTGGTCGTCGTTTTGAAGGTGAATCAAACTTCAAACGTCGCGAAGGTAACCGTGATGGCGAACGCCGTTCGTTTGGTGAAGATCGTCCACGTCGTGAATTCAATGGTGAAGATCGTCCACGTCGCGAGTTCAACAACGACCGTCCACGTCGTGAGTTTAATGGCGAAGATCGTCCGCGTCGCGAGTTCAACAACGATCGTCCACGTCGTGAATTCAATGGTGAAGATCGTCCACGTCGCGAGTTTAACAATGACCGTCCACGTCGTGAGTTTAATGGCGAAGATCGTCCACGTCGCGATTTCGGTGACCGTCCGCAACGTTCATTTGATGATCGTCCAAAGCGTGATTTCGGTGATCGCCCTCGTTCTAACGATGACAATCGTGGTAACCGTGTAGATTATAAACCTCGTGAAAACAGTTTTGGTGACCGTCCAAAACGTGATTTCGGTGACCGTCCAGCACGTCGAGAAGGTGGTTTTGATCGTCCAAAACGTACATTTGGTGATGACCGCCCAAAGCGTGAATTCAATAGCGATCGCCCACGTCGTAAATTTAACGACTAATCGGTATAGCTAAATAAACCAGCCTTCGGGCTGGTTTTTTTATTGCTCATATCAAAAAATCTGTTAGAATAAAAGTGATTAATTTCACATTATTTATGGTAAATGTAAAATATGAATAATAAGATTATAATGATTGAGACGAAGCAAATGAATGTTGGTGCAATCATGATGTACGTGTTCTTTTTATTGGTATTACTTAATCTTGCCTATTACTTTTTTAGTATCACATTATAAATTTATAAAAAAGAATAATTTCAAATCATTGTTTCATAAATAAAACACATCTTTCTATAAGCAAAATTAATAAAAATGATCAATAATGCTACAATGTCCGCTTAACCTTGTATTTTATAAATAACATTTAAATTCAGTTATTTCAGAGTATAGTATGCAAGCTGAAAAATTGTAGGAACACGCTCAGCTATGAATAATCAAATACAAATCGATGAGCAAGCGTTGATCGAAGTAAAAAATTTAAGCTTTAATCGTGGTGATCGTGTTATTTACGACCAAGTCAATTTAAAGATTCGTAAGGGTCAAATTACTGCCATTATGGGGCCTTCAGGGACGGGGAAAACCACGCTTCTTAGACTCATTGGGGGGCAACTTGTACCTGATGCAGGCGAGGTCTTGTTGGATGGTAAAAATATTAGCCAAATGAGTCGTCAGGAATTGTTTAAAGCACGTGCTCGTATGGGGATGCTCTTTCAGAGTGGTGCGCTTTTCACTGATATGACTGTCTATGAAAATGTAGCTTTCCCTATCCGCGCCCATACTCAATTGCCTGAACATTTGATTGCAGAACTGGTCGCTTTAAAACTCGAATCTGTAGGATTACGTGGCGCTGAGCAAATGATGCCTTCTGAGCTTTCAGGGGGGATGAATCGCCGTGTGGCGTTAGCTCGTGCAATTGCACTAGATCCAGATTTGATTATGTACGATGAACCATTTGCTGGTCAGGATCCCATCGTAATGGGGGTTTTAACCCGATTGATTCGTTCTTTACGAGAAGCGTTAGACCTAACGACCATTATCGTGTCTCACGATGTTGCTGAAACATTATCGATCGCAGATTACATTTATGTGGTTGCGGAAGGTAAAGTACAAGGCGAGGGCACACCTGATCAGTTAAAGAATCATAGTTCGCCTTTCGTCCGTCAATTCTTAACAGGTTCGGTCGAAGGTCCTGTGGATTATCAATTTAGTCATCAAGCATATTTAAGTGATGAGGTGCGTACATGAATGCGATAGCCTCACTAGGTAGACGCGTTATAGAACGTGTTCAAGGTATTGGCGTTGCAGCCATTATGCTAGTTCAAATTTTATTTTCGATGCCGACTTGGATTGGAGTCAAACTCTTTATCTATCAAATGTATCGTGTTGGCGTATTATCATTGCTTATCATTGTGGTGTCAGGGCTGTTTATAGGTGCAGTCTTGGGTTTACAGATGTATAGCATTTTGGTCACTTTCGGCAGTGAAGCGATGCTTGGAGCAGCAGTTTCGTTGACCTTGTTGCGTGAACTTGCGCCAGTGGTTGCAGCCCTTCTTTTTGCGGGGCGTGCAGGATCTGCTTTAACCGCCGAAATTGGTTTGATGAAAGCGACTGAGCAATTGTCTAGTATGGAAATGATCGGTGTTGATCCACTTAAACGCATTATTTCACCACGTTTATGGGCGGGTATATTTAGTTTGCCTATGCTTGCCGTAATTTTTGCTGCTGTGGGGATCATGGGCGGAAAAATGGTCGGTGTGGATTTTTTAGGTGCTGATGAAGGTTCGTATTGGAGTGGTATGGAAAGTGCCGTTCAATTTTATAAAGATGTCTTTAATGGCACGATCATCAAAAGCTTTGTATTTGCTTTAATCTGTACGTGGATTGCCGTATATCAGGGGTATTCATGCGAGCCTACATCAGAAGGCATTGCGACAGCAACAACAAGAACGGTAGTGTATTCATCACTATGTGTTTTAGGATTTGATTTTGTTTTGACTGCGGTCATGTTTGGAGGTGTGTAATGAAATCACGTACGAGTGAGCTCGCAGTTGGAATATTCGTGATTCTATTTGGTTGTGCATTATTTTTCTTGGCAATGAAAGTAAGTGGCTTAGCTGGGACAAATTTAAAAGATAGTTATAGCATGACGGCAACTTTTGATAACGTGAATGGTATTAAACCACGTGCTAAAGTTGCACTAAGCGGCGTAAAAGTAGGTGAAGTTGAGTCAATCACATTAGATCCGTTAACACGTCTTGCAACAGTGAAAATTAATTTAGATGGTGAGCTGACATCTTTCAATGATGAACAACTTAAAACTGTGCAAGAAGGTGCTTTAGAAGAGTTGCGTTATAGCAGTGACTATGAAGCTGCGATGCCATCGCAACAAAAAGAAATGGAAAAGCAACTGATCGCTAACATGAACTCCATCACCAATATTGATGAAGATGCTTACATTATGGTAGCGACAAATGGCTTACTGGGCGAGAAGTATCTCAAAATTGTTCCAGGTGGTGGTTTAAATTATTTAAAACGTGGTGATCAAATTGGCAACACACAAAGCACAATGGAAATTGAAGACTTAGTGTCTAAATTTGTGACTGGTGGTGCTGGTGATTCAGCTGCGAAAAAAGATTCAAATGGTTCATCAGATGCAGAAACTGTAGAATTCACAGATGAAACTGCTTCTTTTGTTGAATGATTAAATAGAGGAAAAATAAATGAATACGTTCGTAAAGCAAACACTGACTGTTAGCGTTTTATCGACGATGATTGCGAGTACAGCATTTGCTGCACCTACGGAGACTCCTCCTGCATTTATCAAAAAAGTAGCTGATGGCTTAATTTCACGTTTAAAAGCAGACCAAGCTAAGTTACAAAATAACCCTGCTGCGGTACGCGCAATTGTTCGTCAAAATTTAGATCCATATATTGATTCGCAATCATTTACTCGTATCGTGATGGGAACTTATGCGACGAATCAATATAGTAATGCTGCTCAACGCGCACAGTTTGAGAAGAACTTCCGTGAAACATTGATTGAAAACTATGGCAGTGCTTTCTCTAAGTTTTCTAATCAGACATATACAATTCGTCCGTATAAAGCATCTAACACTAAAAACCCTGTTGTAACGATTGATTTTATTAACAAGGGTGAGAAGATCCCTGTATCGTTCCAATTGGCTGATAAAGGTGATCAGTGGAAGATTCGCAATATCAACGTTTCTGGAATTGACTTAGGTTTGCAATTCCGTAATCAGTTTGCTGCTACTGTGAAGCGTAATGGTGGCGATATCAATAAAGCAATTGCAAACTTTAAGCCTGATGCTGAAGCTGCAGTTGAGAAAAAATAACAGAGAACAATTGTGATTTCACTCAAAGATCAAGAAATTATAGTTTCTGGAAAAATTAGTTTCGACAATGCTGAACAGTATTATCAACAAGGTTTAATGTTGATTCAGCAGGCAAATCAGTTTCCACTTACTGTAAATTTATCAGGTCTTGAACATGGTAGTACTCTGGCGCTAGCTGTTTTAGTGCGTTTATTGCGTCAAGCACCTGGAACATCGAGTTTACAGTTTAAATCTGTGCCAGAAAAAATGATGAAAATCATTCAATCTTGCCATTTAGAAAATGATTTAAAATTGATTTGATTGAAAAATGAAAAAGCACCTTAGGGTGCTTTTTTATCGCTTTAAAATAGTAATTTACTCAACAGAAGGTACTTCATACGTTGTTTAAAAAACACAACATCCAAGCGTGCTCAAATCCATTTTTTCCATCTAAAATAAATCAGTGGTCCAAATAAGAATACTAGGATAATCAGACTGACAACAACAAAGCTCGTCGTTCCTTGAGCAAAGGGCAGTACATCAGTGTTCATACCATAAATACTGGCCACCAACATCGGGGGAGCAAGCATGCTAGGTAAAATCGAGAATCGACGAATCGTATCATTCTGTTCAGTATTAATGAAACCCGAAGTGGTATCCAATAGGAATCGAACCTTTTGGAACAAGAATGCATCATGTTCTACTAATGAGCGAACATCCTCACTGAGTTCTCGAATATCAGCATCATAAATATGACTGCCTAAGGCACGGGGTCTTGCTAAGAAGGTCAGAACGCGGCGTAAGTCAATTAAACAGAGTTGCGCTTTACCCAACATATCTTCTTTTTGAGCAAGACGGGTAATCATATCATCGAGATCAAGAATTTGCTCACGGTGGCGAACATTCAATACTTCTGTAGAGTAGAGTTCTAGATCCTTGTGGATATCTTCTAAGATATCCGCAAGCTCATCGAGTTTAGCTTCGAGTAAACCCAAAAGTATCCAAGTCGGATCTTTATAGTCAATGTCGTAATCATTACGGCGAGCACGTGCTCGAAAGGCACGGAAAGCAACGAGCTTTTCACCACGTAAAGTAAATAGTCGATCTTTATGTAAAATAAATGCAACGGTTTGAACCGTTCCTAGCATATTGGATGACTCTTCAGGGTCACCATCGACTTGGTAGTTTTTATTTTTCGTTAAAAAATACGTACTGATATGTAAAATGCCATCATCATCACGGTAGAATCGTGCAGATGAAGAAATATCTTCTAATGATTTTAGTGTTGGAAGATTTTGTTTATAGGCATCTAAAACCCATTCTTGCTCATCTTGAGAGGGTGCAATTAAATCGATCCAAACCAATTCAGGGTGTAAATCAAACCCACCATTGATCGTTGCATCTTCTAGACTACCGCGCTCTGTGGCATAAAAGGCTTCAAGCATTTTATCTTTTCTCCCTTGCGCAGTTTGTGTGTGAACGATGGGTGTATTTTAGACAAGGATGCCATGAAAAAAAACTGATTCCATCATTAATTAGGTTAAAAAACACAGAACATATCATTTTAATTGTTGTTATAAAAACTTAAGGCTAATTTTAAATGAATTCTATTGCAATATTTTGTGGTTCAACATTAGGTTCCGATCCTGTTTATGCTGATGCAGCAAAGAAAACAGGGAAATATTTAGCGCAACAAGGCAAGACCTTGGTGTATGGTGGCGGTCGTTCAGGATTAATGGGGATTGTTGCGGATAGTGCATTAGAGGCTGGTGGAAAGGTCATTGGCGTGATTCCACAAGGATTGGTGGATCGTGAATTAGCACATCCAAATTTGACTGAACTTCACGTTGTTACCAGTATGCATGAGCGTAAAACGCTGATGGCAGATTTGTCGGATGGTTTTATTGCCTTACCGGGTGGTGCAGGAACAATTGAAGAAATTTTTGAACAATGGACATGGGCGCAACTCGGTATTCATCTTAAACCCTGCGCATTTTTAAACATTAACGGGTTTTATGATGGTCTATTACAATTCATTCAACATACGACAGATCAAGAGTTTACTCGAGCTCGCTTTACCAATGCATTAATCAATTCAACTTCAATCGAGGATATTGTGTCAAAATTCGAGTCTTATCAGGCACCACAACCGAAATGGGGTGTCCAAGATCGAGAAGATTTGGTGAAACTAGATACATGAGCAAAGTCATTACTGTCGCAGCAGCGATTATTTCCAATGAGGATCAGCAGTTGTTGTTGGTTCGAAAAAAGAATACCCAGTTTTTCATGCAGGTTGGTGGGAAGTTAGAGGAGAATGAGCCTTCTGAAGACACGATTCTGCGAGAAATTAAAGAAGAAATTGGCGCTGAGGCAGTAATAGATCAATATATAGGTCGTTTTGAAACCAAAGCTGCAAATGAAGCGGATCATCAGTTGATTAGTTATCTCTATCGAGTTCAGCTTAAACAAGAGCCTCACATTCATGCAGAAATTGCTGAAATGAAATGGATCGATTTAGATGATGATGCTACGCCTTTAGCACCGTTAACTCGAGAAATCGTGATTCCTTGGTGTAGGCAGCATTTTAATGCCGATTAAAACTTAAAGTGACTGTGTCAATATTCTGCGGCTGCAATGCATGCGATCTGAATGTTCTGACAGCCGAGCTTTTCTAGTGCATTGGCCAACGCATTGACTGAACTCCCTGTGGTCACGACATCGTCAATAATCAGGATATTTCTAAACTTTCCTTTTTCTGAACGTATTGGTTTGAATTGAGATTGAATATCCTCGATTCTTTCTACACGTGTTAAGCCTTTCTGTGAGTGTTGTGCTGAACGTTCAATTGGCTGCCAAATGGGTATTTGCAGTTTTTTGGAAAGAATTTTTCCGATGACCATCATTTGATTATAACCACGCTCCTTCAAGCGCTCGTTTGAAATAGGCATAGGTACAATCGCTTGAAAACGTTTCAGTTTAAGTTCTAGCAATGTGTGTGCTAGAAAAGTTTGATAATGAAGTTGTTGTTCATATTTGAATAAGTGAATAATGCGATCTATAGGAAAGCTATAGTCGAAACAAGCATAAATATTTCTTTCATGTCGATGAATGAGTGAAGGGCTTTTCCATGGGAGCATTGTCCAACAGTCATCACATAATCTGTGGGTTTGAGTTGGAGAGAATCCGCATAATTGGCAAGCGCGTCGTGATAATAATGTGTGATAGAGGTTATGAATAGGGCTCAGCATCATGGCTCAAGTTATTTTTATTGTGAGTACCTATGATTATAACTGAGTTCGTTGATTAAGGAACATATTAAACATACGCATATCTAGGTGCTTCTGGTAACCATCGTTTAAGAAGAGCATCCGCTTGATGTGGGTAATCTTTTAAAATTTGAGTCGCGACATAGTGTGCTTGAGTTAACAGATGGTCATCACGTTCCAATTTAGCCACGCGAAAGCCCATGTCTCCAGTTTGTTTCGTTCCTAACAGTTCGCCTGGGCCACGGATTTCCAAATCTTTTTCTGCTATTAAAAAGCCATCATTGGTTTCACGCATAATGCGTAAACGCTCTTGTCCATTCTGCGATAAAGGACTTTTATACAATAATGCGCAAAAACTTGCTTTAGCACCTCGACCCACACGCCCCCTTAATTGATGTAGTTGAGATAGACCCAGTCGCTCCGCATTTTCAATGACCATGATGGATGCATTTGGTACATCCACTCCAACTTCGATCACAGTTGTTGCGATCAGCAGTTGTAATTGATTGTCTTTGAACTGTTGCATGACAGCTTGTTTTTCATCAGCTTTCATTTTGCCATGAACCAAACCAATATTGAGGTGCGGAAAGCGTTCTTTAATCTCCTGATAAGTCGCTTCAGCAGCTTGGGCATCTAACGTCTCTGATTGTTCCACTAATGTACAGACCCAATAAGCCTGCTTACCTTCAGCGCAGTTTGTCGCAATACGCTGCAGGACCTCTTCACGACGATCGAGTGGAATAGTGACTGTTTGGATTGGAGTACGCCCTGGGGGTAACTCATCAATCACAGAAGTATCTAAATCGCCGTACGCTGACATTGCTAACGTACGTGGGATAGGCGTGGCGGTCATTACTAACTGATGTGGTGTCGTATCCTGTGCCCCTTTATTTCGTAATGCTAGACGCTGGTCAACTCCAAACCGATGCTGTTCATCAATGATGACAAGACCCAATTTATGAAACTGGACGTTATCCTGAAATAGTGCATGAGTGCCGACGACCAATTGGGCAGAGCCTTCTCTAATCTGCTGTTCTGCAGCAGCGCGTGCTTTCCCTTTTTGTTTGCCTGATAACCAAGAAACTTGGATGCCGAGTGGTTCGAACCATTTTTTAAAATTTAAATAATGTTGTTCTGCGAGGATTTCAGTCGGTGCCATAAGAGCAACTTGCCATCCCTCTTCGAGTGGATGACATGCCGCAATGCCTGCTACTAAGGTTTTGCCTGCACCTACATCACCTTGCACTAGTCTGAGCATCGGTTTGTTTTGTTTAAGATCTTTCACAATTTCATTTGAAACACGTTTTTGAGCATTCGTCATTTCAAAGGGAAGTATGGAGAGAAGTTGTTTGGCAAATGTTCGACTGGCTGAAAATGCAGGTGCGGAGATCTGCTGAATGTATGCACGACGAGTCAATAAACTAATTTGATGACTGACTAATTCTTCAAAGATGAGACGTTGCTGCGCAGGATGCTGTCCTTCAGCCAGTTGCAACATATTGGCATCGGTGGGAGGGTGATGAATATATTCTAGTGCTTCTTTTAAAGCATACCCATTGGTAAATTTTGCAGGAATCAGTTCTGGTAAATCATGGGCATGTTGTGCTAAAGCTTGTTTAATATATTCGCGCAGTTTAGGTTGAGTGAGTCCTTCCGTTGATGGGTAAATTGCGGTTAGCTGCGTTTTTGGAAGTGGTGTATGTTCAGTAATCAATTGAATTTCTGGGTGATACATTTCTAGGCCACGAGCGCCTACTCGGACTTCACCAAACACTCTTAAGCGATTTCCAGGCTTTGCGCGATCCATCAATGCTTTATAAATATGATAAAAACGTAAGGTGACTTTTCCAAAATCATCTTGTAATAATATTGCCATGGATTTGCGTTTACCGGGCGGCATATCCATTGATGCGACAGTGCCTTCAAGTAAATAGCTTCGACCTACTTGAAGGTGATTCATGGGCACAATAGTACTGCGATCTTCATAATCTCGAGGCAGATGAAACAAAAGATCATCCGTATTCCAGATATTTAATTTTTCGAGTAAAGCGGCAGCGGCGTTTCCTACACCTTGCAACTGATGGACTGCAGTCATGTCCCCTCAACTTTGCTTAAATTGAATTTATAACACTAGAGAATAGGTCTTACATGCATATTCTATTTATCGGTTATGGTAAAACATCGCAACATGTTGCTAAACAATTATTTCAACAAGGACATCAAATTACCACAGTCAGTTTAAGCAGGAAAGATCAAGCAGGTGCTATGCATCTTCAACAAGATATACACCAACTTGATTTATCGAAATTGTCGCCTATTGATGCAGTATACGTGTTGATTGCACCCAAAGACCCATCACTAAACGGGTATAAAGCAGCTTTCATGGATGCGATTCCACATATGAGAAATCAGCTGGCACTGCATCCTATCCAAAAGATTATTGTTGTCTCATCGACACGCGTTTACGGACAAGATCAAGGGGAGGAGATTGATGACCAAACAGAGATCAATCCGCAAGATGAGAAAGCATTAGTGTTAGCCACAATGGAGAAGCTTTGGCAAGAAGCCTTTCCACAGCAATGTATCATTGTGAGACCCACTGGTATTTATGGCGTATCCGTGAAGAGAATGATGCAGCTTTCTCAAAATACAATGGACTATCCCAATGTGCATTGGTCGAATCGAATTCATATCGAAGATTTAGCGGGTTTTCTTGTCCATTTACTTCACGTGGAACATCCAGAAAAAACTTATATTTGTAGTAATAATCAACCCATTCCATTACATGAAATTATTCTGTGGTTCCAAAAGCAGTTAAACATCCCTTCATTAAAATTATTGAGTGAGGCACAGCGTGGAAAGAAAATTTATGCCTCTCGAATGTTAAGCACTGGTTTTAAATTGAAACATGCTCAATTTTTTAAGGATTATCGAGAACTCATTTAGGCATAAAAAAACCCTCACTGGGGAGGGTTTTAGATACTATTTTTTCTTGCGTTTTAAGCGTTTTTTGGCTTGTTGATCAGCAACTGCATCCAAAGCTTCTTTGAGCTCTTCATCGTTAAATGAAGTGATATGTTGCAACATTTGTAAGGTTACATCATCTAGTACCAAGTTGGCATATTGAGCAACCTCTTTGAATTGTGCATCAAAGACTATTGCGCCTTCTTCGTTATTACTGATATAGCCTTGTTGAGTCAGAACTTTGATAAAACTTTGGAAGAGCGCTTTATCAAAGAATTCAGGTGAGTTGAACTCATAAAGTACAGATAAACGCTGACCTAATAGATGGCTTAAATCTTCGACCTGCTTGGTCGTAATATTTCCAGAGCCACGTTGAGTAATTAGGGCAAGTGTCATGTAGTAGCGTTCAATACTTTGCTTCACTGGAGCAGCAAGCACGACTAACTGATTGTGTTGTTCAGAGTTAGGTGCAGGGCTACATAAATTTCCATGTTCATCAATCGTAATCAACTGTGCTTCTACCAGACCTTGAACATAGTTACAGATCTGTTCTTTAAGCTCATCCGTATTCCACTTAAGGAAAAGTTCAGCTTTCAAGAATGGATAAAGTGTACGAATGACATTAATCAAATCGCCCTGTGAAATTTTACCATTGTGCTCGACCATCGCAGCAATCAGTGATGGCAAGACATAAGCATGCAAAATATTATTGCGGAAATATGTCAGTAATACTGCTTGACCATCTTCAATCGCAATAATATCGCCAAGGACATGTTTTACACGCTTAATCAACTTGAGTTTTAAACCATAAGCAATGATTTCTTTACCAGACAGTGGTGTGATTTGAACTCGATGATCATAAGGTAAAGCTGTTAGAAGATTTCGATAGGTATCTAACTGTTTAATACAAATCTCTTCATCAAGCGTGTGCTTGGAAGTCGATAAAAGAATAAGTGACAATAACGAAACTGGGTTGATAACAGCAGCACGGTTAATATTTTCAAGAATTGCATTTGCTGAGGTGTTGACTGCATCAGAAACTTCTTGAGGAATCGGGTCATCATTCTTCTCAATTTTGATATGTTCAGCACCATGCTGTTTCAAAATCTCATCAAGGAAGACGGGTTCACCAAAGTTTACGTGTACTTTACCGAAGATGCGTTCAATCTTTCTTAAGGTTTGTAAAATACCAAAGATAGATTCGGCCTCTTTAGGCTTACCATTCATTTCACCGACGTAAGTTGCACCTTCCATCAGGCGTTCATAACCAAAATAGGTCGGGACAAATACAATAGGTTTAGCACGACCACGCAAATGACTATGCACAGTCATTGCCAACATACCTGTTTTCGGCGGTAATAAACGTCCAGTACGTGAACGTCCACCTTCAATAAAGTATTCTAATGGCGTGTTTCGCGATAGGATACTGTATAGATATTCTTTGAATACAGTGGTGTATAACGCATTTCCACGGAAGGTTCGACGTATAAAAAATGCACCGCCACCACGTAAAAGCTGACCAACGAATGGCATATTCAGGTTATCACCTGCAGCAATGTACGGTACCATCATCCCACGCTTATAAATCACATAAGAGAGTAATAGGTAGTCAATATGGCTACGATGACAAGGTGTATAAATAATTTCGTAGTCTTTCGCTAATTCACGAACTGTATTGAAATTATGTACTTCTACGCCGTCATAGAGTTGAGTCCAAAGACGCGTCAGGGCTTGTTCTGCAAAACGTACTGTTGCATGAGAATAGTCTGATGCAATTTCATTCACGTAGCCGATCGCACGGCGCTCAGCTTCAATCAAACTGATTTTAGAGCGAATACTTTCTTTGCGAATTCCGTCCTGAACATCTTGAGATTTAATCAATGATTGCATCACGTTTCGACGATCTGACAAATCTGGACCTAATACAACTTCACGCTGACGATCTAGATAATCATTGAGTTGATTGACGATATATGTTGCAGGAGACAAGTTTGGATGTGTTACACGTGCGTAATCTACCAATTCGCGCAGTGATTTTGGTTCATGAAATTCAAGAAAAGATTGGCGACCATGTAAACCAATATTCATCAGTTGTTTAACAGTACTTGGCGTTGCCCAAGTGTCCGTAAATAGCAATTTAAATAATGAATCTTCTTTGTCCGGTGAGCGGCCCCACAATACAGTCACAGGTATAAGTTCAATGTCAGTATCTGGATGCTTATCCAATATCTCGATCAATCTGAGGAGACGAGGTGGAAATGCATGGGGTGGCGGATTAAGTAAGTTTGTTTCATCTTGGTGTTGTAAAAATAATACAGCAGCTTTCTCTTTATGGTCCCCGATCATGAGTGGGTCAAGTGCTGGCGCGAGATTTAATCGACGAGTTTCGCCGTCAACCACTAACGCATTACTACGCGAGTAATTTTGTAATACATAGCACACCACTTTTTTGTGAGTCGTGTTATTTTCAGTGGGTGGTGTTGAAGGTTGGGTTTCAGTAGGAACCTCTCCAAGAACATGCGGTGTTACTACGAGGTCAAGCAACTTACTGGAAAGTCGACGATACATTTGACCAAAGCCATTCTTGGACATACATACTCCTAGCCAAAGACGAATTTCGCATGACGCGAATGAAGGCAATTATTTTCTTAAATCTGTGATCAAAACAATATGTCATTTTCTAACAAAATGCACAGAATTTGGATGAATTTTCGTTAATAATCGTATTTTTAGCCAAAATATCAAATTTGTTTTATGACAATATAGTCAAGCAAAGTTTAGTTGTTTACTCGGAAATTATGGCAATATAGAGATTGAGTCATTAAATTGGAAAATCTGTTTAAATTCAACAGGCCCAATTTAATGTCGTAGCAATGAAATATATAGGTCCGATATGAATCAGCTCACGCAAGAACTCGTAGATTTACTCACGCTAGAAAGACTTGAAGAAAACATTTTTAGAGGCAAAAGCCAAAATTTGGTTGGCAAACGTGTCTTTGGTGGGCAAGTTCTAGGTCAAGCGTTACGTGCTGCTTCATATACAACTGATCGCCCTGCACACTCATTGCATGCATATTTCTTATTTGGTGGAGACGTTAATGCACCCATTATTTATGAAGTAGATCGAATCCGAGATGGGCGTAGTTTTGTGAGTCGCCAAGTTCGTGCGATTCAACATGGCAAGACGATATTCATGTGTATGGTATCTTTTGCAGACCAAGAAGAGGGTCTCAATTATCAAGTTGCTGAACCCGAATACCCACCAGTAGATGGGTTAAAATCTGAAGCTGAACTCAAGAAAATGATTGTGGATTTTGTACCAGAGAATGTGCGTGCCAGCTTTATGCGTGATCGTCATGTTGAAATTAAGCCTGTAATGCCAGTCAATCCATTCCAACCACAACCTGAGGCGCCGTCTTACGCGCACTATATTCGTACACATGATCGTTTGGCTGATGATGTAGATGAAAACGCATTACATCAGGCGATCGCTGCTTTTTATTCAGACTTTACTTTGATGACAACCGCGCTACGACCACATGGACTCAGTTATATTTCACCGAGTTTACAGTGTGCCAGCATTGACCATACCATGTACTTTCATAAACCATTTCGTGTAGATGATTGGATGCTCTATGACATGGAGGCAACGATTAGTGCAAGTTCAAGAGGATTGAACTTTGGACGAATGTGGCAAAATGGACAATTGGTCTGTAGTACAGTACAAGAAGGTCTAATTAGAATTCGTGAAATCGAAACGCAATAAGATAATTGATCTATGCTTCAAGCCAAATCTTCAGATTTGGCTTTTTTACTTCATATTTGTATTTATAAATTATTCGTTTCGGTTGCAAAGCTAACAAGAAAAAATGATCGATTCTTGAAGTCGCTCATGGCATAGTGCGACTAATAAATCAAAATGAAAAGCACAGGACATGAGTCTAAATACGCAAATTTTAATTGCTGCAATTTTAGGTGTGGCTTTTGGCTTCTTGTTAAATGTATTCCCTGATACAGCATTTTTTAACGGAAGTTTATATGGCTTAGGGATTGCCAGTAGTATTTTTATTGGTCTACTTAAACTATTACTGATTCCTCTAATTTTTAGTTCTATTGTTGTCGGAGTTTCCAATCTGCAGACTGGTGGCCAACTTGGTAGAACTTGGAAAATTACCCTTGCTTGTTGTGTCACAACCACAACGTTGGCGCTGATTTTAGGGCTTGCGTGTGCGCATCTTTTCGAGGTCGGGAAGGGTGTAGACATCACTATTTTTCAAGAGACCATGAATCAGCATCAGACGCCTGATACTTTGACTCCCTCGAGTTTTTTTACCAACTTTATCCAAAATACACTAATAAACCCGTTTAAAGCATTTGCTGAAGGTAATGTGTTAGCCGTTGTCGTTTTTGCACTTTTAATTGGGGTGGCTCTCGTTAAAGGTGGTGAAAAATTTAAAACAGTGAAAGCGTTGAGTCAGCAATTTTTTGAAATCATGATGTTGATGATTGGTTGGGTGATGAAGCTCGCACCAATAGGGATTTTTGCGTTACTGGCAAAGTTAATCGCGACGGAGGACCTATCTGTTCTGAGTCGATTAGCAGAATTTGCAGCAGTAGTCACGGGAACGACCATCTTTCATGGCCTTGTTGTTTTGCCTTTGTTGCTCTGGATTTTCGGGAGAATGAATCCAATTACATTTTTTAAGGGAACACGAGCAGCCTTGATTACGGCGTTTGCTACCAGCTCAAGTTCCGCAACCATGCCGCTATCAATGAAGTGTGCTCAGGAAAATTTAGGAGTAAGACCCCAGACTGCAGGATTTGTGATCCCTCTCGGGACACAGTTGAATATGGATGGGACGGCATTGTATGAGGCTGCGGCGGCGCTGTTTATTGCGAATTTAATGGGGCTTGACTTAACGTTAGGACAACAATTGATTGTGTGTGCGACAGCAATGATTGCATCTTTAGGGGCACCAGGTATACCTAGCGCAGGTATGGTTACCATGATTATGGTTTTACAATCAGTTGGACTCCCAGCAGAAGCAATCGCGATATTATTGCCGATTGACCGTTTGTTAGATACCGTTAGAACAGTGGTGAATGTGCAGGGGGATATGATGATTAGTGTTGTTGTAGATCGTTACACGAATCCTGATCATGAACCTATTGAAAAAAATACAGCTTAAAAGATTAGATCAGATATAAAAAAGCAGGGATCACCCTGCTTTTTTATTGAATACATTATGCAACTTTCAGTGCTGCACGTTCCGCTGCTGGTGACTGATTTAGATAGTTGATCGCATCTTCAGTTTTTGCTTCATGAACAGGGTCATACCAAGGCATTAAATAGCCGAGTTGTTGAGAAACAAGCCAGAATGGGTGAGGAAGTAAAGCATTGTCTTTTTGGGCAATTCGTGCCCATTCACGCCAAATCCAAGGTTTGTAAACAGCTGGTTTAATTGATTTAAAGCGAGGGTCTTGACCCATAATATGAGCAGCACCATCAACCCATAAACCTAATACAGCAGCAATCACAACTACACTTTGATAATAGCGAGAAATATAACCACCGCCAAGATGACGATATAAGTCAAATGCAACGGTACGGTGTTCAATTTCCTCAGCACCATGCCATTTTACGAGATCGAGCATATTGGCATCAGCACCCAATTCTCCCCATTTTTTGTTGTACAAGGCATATTTGCCGAGGACACAAGTCATATGTTCAACAGTAGCAATAATACCTAATCTAAATAAATCCCACTGATGATCTAAGGCTTTTGGGACGTTTAGACCTAAAGGTTTATCCGCTAAAAGTTTTCCAAAAAGAAAGTCCATGATATCGAGGTTACGTTGAATATCGATATGACGTGCGCTGAGATATTCTTTATTTGCTGAATTATGTGCTTGAGCGTGCATCGCTTCTTGGCGAATAAAAGCTTTCACATCTTCTGCAAGTTTTTCATCAGTAATTTTGGGTAATACTTTGTTGTACAGACGACAAAACCAAAATTCGCCTGCTGGTAAGATATTGTTAATTTCATTGATAAAATAACTAACGAAAGGCTGATTTGGAACCCAATCTACTGGTGTATCCGCCCACTCAAATTTAACTTTACGAGGTTTGATGTGATACTCAATAGAAGATCCAATCTTACTATTTCTTAATCGAGACAATAATTTCATCACACTTTCCTGAATTTTTGTTGTGATTATCATTTTTCAGTATAAAAAAATGCCCTCAAATAACCTTAGCATTTGAGGACATTGATGTATCAATTAGTGAATGTAATGATTTAACCATTCAGTAGGGTAGATACTATTCAGCTTTGTTGGATTCTAGTTCGGTTGTTTCGCTTGGTGATTCATCATCTTGTTGAATATCATGATCAAAATCTTCATCGATGTCTGATTCACTTACTTCAGGAATTGCACTTAGATCAAATCCGTTAGGTTGCTCAAGCGTAAAATTTAAACGACCAGCAATAACGCTTGCGAGTTCTTCAAGACCTTGCTTATTGAGGGATGAGAACAATTGGATAGAGAAGTTAAGCTTCATTTTCTTTAATTGAGCTTTGACTTCTTGCAATGCTTTAGAAGCTGGACCACGATTTAACTTATCTGATTTTGTTAATAAAACATGGACAAATAATTTACGTGAATAAGCCCATTCTAACATCATGACATCGAAATGTTGTAAAGGGTGTCGTATGTCCATTAACAATACAAGCCCTTGTAAACTTTCACGATGAATGAGGTAGTTTTCAAGCTCTTTTTGCCAAACGATTTTCATGCTTTCAGGTACAGCAGCATAGCCATATCCAGGAAGATCAACTAATCTTTGTTCGGCATTGCCCATGCTAAAAAAGTTAATCATTTGTGTGCGACCAGGTTTTTTAGACGCACGTGCAAGTTGTTTTTGATTAGTTAATGCATTAATCGCACTCGATTTACCAGCATTCGAACGACCTGCAAAAGCAATCTCATAACCTGTGTCTTCTACACATAAATTCAGTTTTGGTGCACTCATTAAGAATTCGGCTTTGCGCAACCAGTTGAGCGCTTGAACCGAATATTCAGTAATCGCTGGATCGGCTTTTTTCTCATAGCTGATCTTTTGCTTTGGGGCATTTGACGCCTTACTGTTTTTCGACTTTCCTCTGCTGTGATGCATAGCTCAACTTCAATAACTCAATTTACAATCAGCTATTATAAAGGAAGTCGCGCATGCAAGCGAATACTCAATCGAATTGAGTCAATCTATGGTGTAACTTGAATGAAAGGAATGGGTGAATCTGAATTGAATTTTATACCTGAGGTGGGTATAACATCCTTCAGTTTAAATTGATCTAAATGCTGATAAAACTGTTGGACTGCATGATCTAAAATGCCTTTCAAGCCACAGTCACTTCTTAATACGCATGGCGGGTTATGACACTCTACAATTTGCTGATCGCCTTGAAGTGTTCTCACTAAAGTCCCTAATGAGATATTCAGAGTTTGAGGGGCTAGACGTATACCGCCACCTTTGCCTCGACTGGTCATTAGCCAATTTTGTTTTGCCATAAAGTGAACGATTTTCATGGCATGGTTTTCTGAGACCTGCAATTGGTTTGCCAGTTCTGCAATGGTATAAGGCAAGTCGCGAGGTTGTGCGACATACATCAATATACGCAGCGCATAGTCGGTAAATTTATTCAGTTGCATAGATCATCATAAAAGATAGCTTATTTCCATCTTAACATTGAAAGCCCCGTGAACGGAGCTTTCAATGATCTCTTAAAATCTTATTTCGGTTAAAGATTTAGATGAATTAATTTTTTAGTGGTGCAGATACCTCAACCACATCACCTACTTGATAGTGGTTTAATAAGATATTTGCCACAGAATATTCAGTTGCTTCATCTACCGCTTTTACTGTGATTTGATACTGATCAGCTTGTGCAACATCAAAGCTAAATTGTTGTGGTTGGCGCATCTCTTGCCCCGGTACTTGGACTCGCACCGAAATATATTCACCTGCTTCAGCCGTCGCAATGGTGTGACCGTCTTTGGCAGCTAAAGTGAAGGTTTTGGTGTTAGCTTCAGCTTCAATCGCTGTAATTTTAAATTCACGCCAGCCAGCCCAACCACCATTTTGTGCAGTCAAAGCTTCATATTTTGATTTTTCGACACCAATTAAAATGTCTGCCAATTGCATATACGCGGCTTTCCAAGCAGCAATCAGATCAGAGTCCATTGGCACATCTAATACTTCGCTGATTGAATGCAGAAGGTTTTCACCCACAATCGAGTATTGATCCGCTTGAATGTCTAAACTTACGTGTTTAGTGGTAATTCGCTCAATCGCTTTTGCTAAAACTGTAGGATTTTCAATATTTTCAGCATATGCCAAAACAGCAGCAGCTAAAGCACGTGGCTGACGACCAGTACTTTGATGATCCATGTTAAATGTATTTTTTAACTCGGGGTTGTTGTTCAGCATGCGATTATAGAAATAGGTCGTAAGAGCAACACCATTCTCACGCAGAACGGGAACAGTCGCTTTTACAAGTTCAATATGTTGTGGCGTCATGAGCTTCAACTTTGGCTTTATTAAAAGATATATTTAAAATACATCTTTTAGGGTCGAGCTGCAATATGACTTGCATAGAAAACCTTAAAATAATTATGGGATATTAAAATATCCCATAATGAAGTTAAAAATGATGGGTAAAGGGAGGACTATTTTTTTCCAAATAATGAGCCTAGTAGACCGCGGACGATTTTTTGTCCAGTGCTTCCGCCGAGGCTTCGTGCAGCGCTTTTAGCAAACGTACCGACAATATCTTGGGTGAGTTTTTCACGTTGTTTGGCTGCACGTTCTGCTTCTTTTTGTTGTTCCCGGGCAAGGCGTTCTTGTTCTTTGACTTGCTGTTTTGCGAAAGCTTCTTGCTCTTTAGCAATTTGCTTTGCGTAGGCCTCTTGTTCCTTAGCTTGTTGTTTTGCTAACGCTTCTTGTTCGGCTTGTTGTTGACGCTGAACTACTTTGTTTTGCAGCATTTCAAAAGCACTTTCTCGATCAAGTACTTGCTCATAAACACCTGCAACCACACTGTTTGTCATGAGCGTCTTGCGCTCTTCAAACGTGATAGGTGTAAAAGATGAATATGGGGGCATGACCCAGCCGCGTTCAACCATTTGTGGAGTGCCTTTCTCATCTAGACAGCTAATTAGCGCTTCACCAACTGCCAACTCCGTAATGGCGTCCTGTACTTTGAATGCAGGATTGGGTCTAAAAGTATCAGCTGCAGTTTTTACTGCTTTTTGATCTTTTGGTGTGAAGGCGCGAAGTGCATGCTGAACACGGTTACCTAGTTGTCCTAAAACGCTTTCAGGTAAATCGAGCGGATTTTGGGTGACAAAATAAATACCTACTCCCTTGGAGCGGATTAAGCGTACCACTTGTTCGATTTTTTCTTGCAAAGCAGGGCTGGCATTGTCAAACAGTAAATGTGCTTCATCGAAGAAAAATACCAATTTCGGTTTATCCATATCACCGACTTCAGGTAATTGTTCAAACAGTTCGGAAAGCATCCACAGTAAGAAAGTCGCATAAAGCTTTGGTGTGTTCATTAATTTATCGGCAGCGAGCAAATTAATATTGCCGTGACCTTGTGCATCGGTTTGGATAAAATCCATGAGGTCTAATGCAGGCTCACCAAAAAATTGATCACCGCCTTGATCGGCCAGTGCTAGCAAATTACGTTGGATTGCACCCAAGCTGGCAGGAGAAAGATTGCCGTATTCTGCTTTAAAGTCAGCTGCATGCTCAGTCACATAAGTGATCATCGCCTTGAGGTCTTTAAAGTCGATCAGTAATAACCCTTGATCATCCGCGATGCGGAAAATCGCAGAAAGCACACCTTCTTGGGTGTCATTCAAATTTAGCATTCGGGCTAAAAGCAATGGACCAATTTCTGATACTGTAGTCCGAATCGGGTGACCTTGTTCGCCAAATAAATCCCAAAAGACCACAGGTGATGCGCTAAATGGGATTGATTCAATATTGAGGCTCTTGATGCGTTCATCAAATTTTGAATTGCTTTCACCAGCTTTGGCAAGGCTAGAGACATCACCTTTTGCATCGGCTAAAAATACCGGCACACCAATACGAGAAAAGTTTTCTGCCAAGACCTTTAAAGTGACTGTTTTGCCTGTTCCTGTTGCGCCGGAAATCAAGCCATGTCGGTTTGCCAGTTGCGAATGTAAAACAATCTCTTGGGATGTATCTGAGGTTTTTTTTGCGATGACAATTGGTGTGCCCATAATTATTCCTTTTTATTCGATCTTTTGTTGTTGCATTATTTTGAGTGCTTGTTGAATATCTTCTATCAAATCTTGCGGATGTTCCAGTCCTATACAAAAACGAACCAATATTCCTTCTTGTAAATGTGGATGTGCAAGCTCACGCATTTGATCAATTTGATAGAGCATTACTAAACTCACTGGGCCACCCCAGCTAAAACCTAATTTAAACAGGTTAAGCGCATCACAAAAATTGCGTATATCTTGAAGATTATATTTTTTATCAAAAATTACACTGATTAAACCTGCGCTTAATTCTGATAGGCAAACTTCTTTCCAAAAAGTATGACCTGCAGATTTTGGATTGGCAGGGTGCAATACTTGTGCAAACTCATTTTGCTGTTGAAGCCAGTTTAATAAAGTTAGCGCTGATTTAGATTGGTGCGTATAACGGAGTTCCATTGAAGATAGGCTGCGCTGAATCTGTGCGGTGTCATCGCCTGATATAGAAATTCCTTGAATTGCATGCATGCGAAATAGCTTGTGGTATAAATCCTTGTTTTTTGTTACGACACTTCCCATGAGAATGTCACCACCACCGCTTGGATATTTGGTGAGTGCATGGACGGTAATATCGACTGCTAAGTGTTCTGTACCAAAATCAAAAGCATTAAAAGCTAGACCCGCTCCCCAAGTATTATCAAGTGCGGTAAGCATCTTATGAGCTTGAGCTTTTTTCACCAGATTCGTTAAATCTGGAAATTCAAGTGTTACAGATCCTGCAGCTTCTAACCAAATTAACTTAGCTTTATCACTGGGTTTAAAGCTCTCAATATCAATCGGATTATAGACCTTAACGACAATACCATAACGTGATTCTAGGTTTCGCAAATGCTCCATATTTGGACCGTAAATATTGTCCGCGACCCA
The DNA here is from genome assembly GCF_056779795.1 of Acinetobacter sp. ANC_7682. Taxonomy (NCBI): domain Bacteria; kingdom Pseudomonadati; phylum Pseudomonadota; class Gammaproteobacteria; order Moraxellales; family Moraxellaceae; genus Acinetobacter; species Acinetobacter sp. ANC_7682. Next base: position 49,087 of record NZ_JBWYIQ010000006.1, read on the forward strand.
AACTTCATCACCATGTGCTAAAAAACAAGAATTCACCAAGTTGATTGCAGAGAGTCCGCTTGGTGCAAGTAGACAGTATTCTCCGCCTTCTAATTGTGCAATATTGTCGCCTAGCGTAAACGTGGTAGGGGTGCCATGCGTTCCGTAACTATAGTCATAAGGATCGGTCCAATGGCGATTGAAAAGAGCATCGGTATTTTCAAAAATGATCGTTGATGCGCGATAAATAGGGGGTTGAATACTATTTAAAAGTTGAGGTGCTTTTCTAGGGCTATGTATGAGTTGAGTTTGCGTATTTATTTTCACAATTTACCTGTATAAACCGTCATTTTATAACTAACAAAACATACTACTAAAAAACTGCATAGCTGTGCTTTGTTTAAAATTATTTAACAACCTATAGGTTGGCTTCATTTTTGCAACTGCTAGTGCAATATAAGAAAAGTTCGGGTTGGAAAATGAAGCCATTAAAAGTGCATTACTTTCAGCATATTGCTGGTGAAGGGTTCGGAAGTTGTTATGAATATTTAAAATCAATTGGAGCACAAATTAGTGCTACGGAATTTTTTGCCTTACCTGTTGAGATGGCATTAGAAATCGAGGCGTTACCAGCAATTGAAGATATTGATTTACTCATCATCATGGGTGGAGCAATGAGTGTAAATGATGAGGCTAATTATCCATGGCTAAAAATAGAAAAAAGATGGATCCGTCGATATTTATCACTAGGCAAGCCTGCAATTGGTTTGTGTCTCGGAGGTCAGCTTATAGCCAATGCTTTGGGAGCAAGTGTACGTTTAAATGAGCAACAAGAGTTAGGTTGGACTAAAGTCTTCAGAACTCAACATGGTTTATCAGATTACTTTGAAATACCTAAAGAATTGGAAATAATGCAATGGCACAGTGAGACTTTTGAGATTCCTAAAGGAGGCGTCAGACTGGCTGAAAATAATGTGTGTGCAAACCAAATGTACCAAATTGGAAAGAATGTGCTGGGTTTTCAGTTTCATCCAGAAATAACGCCGAAAGTTTTACAAATGTATATTGAGAATGAAGAGCATGAGAAGGTATTTTCTGGCGCTTATGTACAATCTTTAGATACCTTAAAACAAACAAAAAAAACTAAGTTCCAAAAAGGGAATGAATTGCTGATCGATGCAATTAATTATGTATTGGGGTTCGGGCAGGGTGTACAAAAGAAAGCCGCCAACGCTTAACCGTAAATTGAGAAAAAATGATAAATAGGTTTGCTTAACAGTTAAACAATCGTTATAATGGGCGACCCTTTGATATTAAGGGCTAAACAACGTTGATTGTTGTTTAGATCGTTACAGTCGTGGCATCGATCACGACCTTAGTGATTTTCACTGCCTCTGACACTTGCCTTGTTTTCGGACAGGGGGAGATGCGTCATGGGTGATTCTTTATATATTTGGCTTGGAGTTTACTGGTATGTCTAACCAGAGAATCCGTATCCGTTTGAAGTCTTTTGATCACCGTTTAATTGATCAATCTTCTCAAGAGATCGTAGAAACAGCAAAACGTACTGGCGCACAAGTTTGTGGTCCAATCCCGATGCCAACTCGCATCGAGCGTTTTAACGTTCTAACTTCACCGCACGTTAACAAAGATGCGCGTGATCAGTATGAAATCCGCACTTACAAGCGTTTGATCGACATCGTTCAACCTACAGACAAAACTGTAGATGCATTGATGAAATTAGATCTTGCAGCTGGTGTAGACGTTCAGATCGCATTGGGTTAAGGCTTTCGGTTAATTAACACTCTAAGTTAATTAAGCCGCTTTTTTAGAGGTTTATGCACATGGCTATTGGTTTAGTCGGTCGCAAGTGCGGTATGACACGTATCTTTACAGATGCTGGTGTTTCTGTACCTGTTACAGTGATTGAGGTTGATCCTAACCGCATCACTCAAATCAAAACGCTTGAAACTGATGGTTATCAAGCGATTCAAATCACTACTGGTGAACGTCGCGAATCTCGCGTTACTAATGCTCAGAAAGGTCACTTCGCTAAAGCGGGGGTTGCTGCTGGTCGTTTAGTTCAAGAATTCCGTGTTACAGAAGCTGATCTTGAAGGTTGTGAAGTTGGCGGAACTATCGGTGTAGATTTGTTCACGGTTGGTCAAATTGTTGACGTAACTGGTCAGTCTAAAGGTAAAGGTTTCCAAGGTGGTGTTAAGCGTTGGAACTTCCGTACTCAAGACGCTACTCACGGTAACTCTGTTTCTCACCGTGTTCTAGGTTCTACAGGTCAAAACCAGACTCCTGGTCGCGTATTCAAAGGCAAAAAAATGGCTGGCCATTTAGGTGCTGAACGCGTAACTACACAGGGTCTTGAAATCGTTGCTATCGATACAGAGCGTTCAGTTCTTGTAGTTAAAGGCGCGGTTCCTGGTGCTACCGGTGGTGACGTAACTGTTCGTCCTACTATCAAGGCTTGAGGGGAAATAACGTGAATTTAAATACTGTTTCCGGCTCTGCTGTTGAATTATCAGAAGTTGCGTTCGGTCGTGAATTCAATGAAGCTCTTGTACACCAAGTTGTTACAGCTTATTTAGCTGGTGGTCGTCAAGGTTCAAAAGCTCAGAAATCACGTGCAGACGTTTCTGGTGGTGGTAAAAAACCATTCCGTCAAAAAGGTACTGGTCGCGCTCGTGCTGGTTCTATTCGTAGCCCAATCTGGGTTGGCGGTGGTAAAACTTTTGCTGCTCGTCCACAAGACTGGTCTCAAAAAGTAAACCGTAAAATGTATCGCGGTGCTATGCAATGCATCCTAGCTGAACTTGTTCGTCAAGATCGCTTAGTTTTAGTTGAAGAGTTTGCTGTAGCTGCTCCAAAAACTAAAGAATTGCTTGCAAAACTTAACGACTTGAATGCTACTCGTGCATTAATCGTTACTGATGCTGTTGATGAGAACTTGTATCTAGCTGCTCGTAACCTTCCACACGTTGATGTGGTTGATGCTGCTGCTATCGATCCTGTTAGCTTGATCGCGTTCGATAAAGTTGTTATGTCTGTAGCTGCTGCTAAGAAAATTGAGGTAGAACTCGGATGAACAACGAACGTATCTATCAAGTCCTAAAAGGACCTGTATTCTCAGAAAAAGCACAAGTTTTAGGTGAAACTGCTGGTGTTCAAGTGTTTAAAGTTGCTATCGATGCAAACAAACTTGAAATCAAAAAAGCAGTTGAACAATTATTTGGTGTAGAAGTTGTTAAAGTTAACACGACTATCACTAAAGGTAAGACTAAACGCTTTGGTAAAACTATCGGACGTCGTTCTGATGTTAAAAAAGCATACGTCACCCTGAAAGCTGGCCAAGATGTAGAAATGGCTGACTTGGGCGATACCGCTGAAAGCACAGCGGAATAAGGACGAGAATTATGCCTATTCAAAAATGTAAGCCAACGTCTCCAGGACGTCGCTTTGTAGAGAAAGTCGTTCACGACCATCTTCACAAAGGTGCGCCTTATGCTCCGTTGGTAGAAGCTAAAAAACGTACTGGTGGTCGTAATAACAACGGTCACATTACTACACGTCACGTTGGTGGTGGTCACAAGCAACATTACCGTATTGTTGACTTTAAACGTAACAAAGATGGCATTCCTGCGACTGTAGAGCGTATCGAATACGATCCTAACCGTACTGCACACATTGCATTAGTTTTGTATGCTGACGGTGAGCGTCGTTATATCATTGCGCCTAAAGGTCTACGTGCTGGTGATAAAGTTCAATCTGGTAACGATGCTCCAATTCGTCCAGGTAACTGCTTACCACTTCGTAACATGCCTATCGGTTCTACTCTTCACAATATCGAGCTTAAAATCGGTAAAGGCGCTCAATTAGTGCGTTCTGCTGGTGCTTCTGCTCAGTTATTGGGTCGTGACGGTTCTTACGCAATTATTCGTCTACGTTCTGGCGAAATGCGTAAAGTACACGTTGAATGTCGCGCAGTTCTTGGTGAAGTTTCTAACCAAGAAAGCAACTTACGTTCACTAGGTAAAGCTGGTGCTTCACGCTGGCGTGGTGTTCGTCCTACCGTTCGTGGTATGGCGATGAACCCGGTAGATCACCCACATGGTGGTGGTGAAGGGCGTAACAAAGGTATTCAACCTGTAAGCCCATGGGGTCAAAAAGCTAAAGGGTACAAGACACGTACCAATAAGCGTACGACTAAGATGATCATTCGCGACCGTCGCGTTAAGTAACAAGTAAAGGAATCTGACAATGCCTCGTTCTCTGAAAAAAGGCCCATTCGTCGATGCGCACTTGTTCGCTAAGGTTGAAGCGGCTATCGCGGCTAATAACCGTAAGCCGATCAAAACTTGGTCGCGTCGTTCGATGATCCTCCCGGATTTTGTTGGTTTAACAATTTCTGTACACAATGGTCGTAACCATGTTCCGGTAATCGTATCTGAGCATATGGTTGGTCACAAGCTTGGTGAATTTGCACCGACTCGTACTTACCGTGGTCACGGTGTTGACAAGAAATCTAAACGTTAATAGGTGCTATGATGGAAGTAACTGCTAAATTACGCGGTGCCGCTATCTCGGCACAAAAAGCTCGTTTGGTTGCAGACTTGATTCGCGGCAAATCTGTTGCGCACGCTCTTAACATCCTAAACTTCAGCAACAAAAAAGCTGCAGTTTTAGTTAAGAAAGCGTTGGAATCTGCGATTGCAAACGCTGAACATAATAACAGTTTAGATGTAGACGATCTTAAAGTTTCTACGATCTACGTTGATGAAGGCATGAGCCTTAAGCGTATTTTGCCACGTGCTAAAGGCCGTGCAGATCGTATTACTAAGCGTACTTGTCACATCACCGTTAAGGTAGGGGTTTGATATGGGTCAGAAGGTTCATCCAATCGGTATCCGCCTAGGTGTTGTGAAACGTCATAACGCTAACTGGTATGCGAATCCGAAACAATACGCTGAATACTTGCTTAAAGATCTTCAAGTTCGTGAGTTTTTGAACAAAAAACTCAAGAATGCGATGGTAAGCAATATTCTTATCGAACGTCCAACAGGTGCTGCTAAAGTAACAATTAGCACTGCTCGTCCTGGTATCGTAATCGGTAAAAAAGGCGAAGACATTGAAAAATTACAGCGCGAACTTACCAACATTATGGGTGTTCCAGCGCAAGTAAGCATCAACGAAATTGATCGTCCAGATTTAGACGCTCGTCTAGTTGGTGAAGCAATTGCTTCTCAATTAGAAAAACGTGTAATGTTCCGTCGTGCTATGAAGCGTGCGGTTCAAAACACTATGCGTGCTGGTGCGAAAGGTATCAAAGTTGAAGTTTCTGGTCGTTTAGGCGGTGCAGAGATTGCACGTACTGAATGGTATCGTGAAGGTCGTGTACCTCTACATACTCTTCGTGCTGACATCGACTATTCAGCGGTTCGCGCAGAAACTACTTACGGTACGATCGGCGTTAAAGTTTGGATCTTCCGTGGTGAGATCTTGGGCGGCATGAAACAAGTCATGAACCCAGCTCCAGCTGAAGAACGTCCAGCTAAACGTGGTCGCGGTCGTGGTGAAGGTCAAGAGCGTCGTGGTCGTCGCAATGATCGTTCTGCTGAAAAAGGAGAATAATCCATGTTGCAACCTAAACGTACTAAATTCCGTAAAGTGCAAAAAGGCCGTAACACTGGTCTAGCACATCGCGGTAGCACAGTATCTTTTGGTACTATCGCACTTAAATCAGTTGAACGTGGTCGCATGACTGCGCGTCAAATTGAAGCAGCGCGTCGTACAATCAGCCGTCGTGTAAAACGTGGTGGTAAGATCTTTATCCGTGTATTCCCGGACAAACCAATTACTGAAAAACCATTAGAAGTTCGTATGGGTAAAGGTAAAGGTTCTGTGGAATATTGGGTTTGTGAAATCAAACCAGGTAAGATCCTGTACGAAATGGAAGGTGTGAACGAAGAATTAGCGCGTGAAGCATTTACGCTTGCTGCTGCTAAACTTCCGTTTAAAACCACTATCGTGACTCGGACGGTAATGTAATGAAAACTAAAGATCTACGTGAAAAGTCGGTAGAAGAATTGACAGCTTTGCTTGATGAGCAACAGTTGAACCAATTCCGTCTTCGCATGGCTAAAGCAACTGGTCAATTGGGTAAATCGCACGAAGTGCAATTAACTCGTAAAACTATTGCTCGCATCAAGACCCTCCTTACCGAAAAACAGGGGAACGCACAATGAGTGAGCAAACAGTTCGCACGTTAACAGGCAAAGTAGTAAGCGACAAGATGGACAAGTCTATCGTTGTTCTTATCGAACGCCGCGTTCAACACCCGTTGTATGGCAAATCAATCCGCCGTTCAACAAAATTACACGCTCATGATGAGAACAACACTGCTAAAACTGGCGATGTTGTAACTATCAAAGAAAGCCGCCCAATTTCTAAAACTAAGTCTTGGACTTTAGTTGAAGTTGTTGAAGCAGCTGCTGAGTAAATAACGTTCTTGTTGCATCATCGGTCAATTTCGAGTACTCTTTGAGCCTTTCGAAATTGTGACCGGTGATGCTCGGTTTTGGAGTAGGGCAATGATTCAGACCGAAACTATGCTCGACGTAGCAGACAACAGTGGTGCTCGCCGCGTACAATGTATTAAAGTACTTGGTGGTTCACATCGTCGTTATGCTTCAGTTGGCGACATTATTAAAGTTACTGTAAAAGAAGCAATTCCACGTGGCCGTGTTAAAAAAGGCGACGTAATGAATGCAGTAGTTGTACGTACAAAATTCGGTATCCGTCGTCCAGATGGTTCTGTTATTCGTTTCGATGATAACGCTGCTGTTATTTTGAACAACAACAAAGCTCCGATTGCTACTCGTATTTTCGGACCAGTGACTCGTGAACTTCGTACTGAACAGTTCATGAAAATCATTTCATTGGCTCCTGAAGTTCTATAATAGAGGCAATCATGGCTAAGATTAAAAAAGGCGATCAAGTAATCGTGATCGCAGGTAAAGAAAAAGGCAAACAAGGTACTGTTTTGTCTGTTTCTAATGACCGAGTTAAGGTTGAAGGTCTTAACTTAGTTAAGAAGCATCAAAAGCCTAACCGTGCAACAGGTGCTGAAGGCGCTATCGTTACACAAGAAGCTTTGCTTCATATCTCTAACGTGGCAATTTTTAATGCTACAACCCAAAAGGCTGACCGTGTTGGTTACCAAGTGATTGACGGCGTGAAAACTCGCGTTTACAAATCAAATGGTGAATCAGTGGCGGTAGCGAAGTAATAGGTTGAAATAGGCAATGGCCAGACTTAAAGCGCGTTACAACGACGAACTTAAAGCTCAATTACAAGAACAATTGGGCGTTAAGAATGTGATGGAGATCCCTCGCATCACTAAAATCACGATCAATATGGGTGTTGGTGCAGCTGCTGCTGACAAAAAACTCCTTGATGGTGCTCTTTCTGATATGCAAGCTATCGCTGGTCAAAAACCAGTTCTTACGTTAGCTCGTAAATCTATCGCTGGTTTCAAAATCCGTGATGGTTGGCCGATTGGTTGTAAAGTTACTTTACGCGGCGAACGCATGTACGAATTCTTAGACCGTTTGATCTCTATCGCGATCCCTCGTATCCGTGACTTCCGTGGTTTCTCTGCGAAATCATTTGACGGTCGTGGTAACTACTCTATGGGTCTTAAAGAACAGATCATGTTCCCTGAGATCGATTTTGATAAGATTGACCGTATTCGTGGTATGGATATTACCATCACTACGACTGCTCGCACCGATGACGAAGGCCGTGCGCTTATGCGTGCATTCGGCTTCCCGTTCAAATAAGAGGTCGATATGGCTAAGAAAGGTATGATTAATCGCGAATTGAAACGCGAAGCTACTGTTGCTAAATACGCTGCAAAACGTGCTGAATTAAAAGCTGTTATTGCAAACGTAAATGCAAGCGACGAAGAGCGTTTCGAAGCGATGATGAAGTTACAAGCATTACCACGTAATGCATCTCCAGTACGTCTTCGTAACCGTTGTGGTTTAACTGGTCGTCCTCATGGTTACTTCCGTAAGTTCGGTTTAAGCCGTAACAAATTACGTGACACAGTAATGCAAGGTGATGTACCGGGCGTTGTTAAGGCAAGCTGGTAAGGAGCACTATAAATGAGTATGCAAGATACCGTTGCCGACATGTTAACACGTGTTCGTAACGCACAAATGGCGAAGAAACAAACTGTTTCTATGCCAAACTCAAAGTTAAAAGTTGCGATTGCTAACGTTCTTCAACAAGAAGGTTATATCGCTGACGTAGCTGTTGCGGATGCTGAAGGCAAACCAACACTTACTTTGACTTTAAAATATTTCGAAGGCAAACCAGTTATTGAAACTGTGAAGCGCGTTAGCCGTCCAGGTTTACGTCAATATCGCGGTAAAGATAACCTTCCAAGCGTTAAGCAAGGTTTAGGTATTGCAATTGTTTCTACAAGCAAAGGCATCATGACTGATCGCGCTGCACGTGCTGCAGGTATCGGTGGTGAAGTTATTGCTTTTGTTTCTTAATAGGTGATTCCTCATGTCTCGTGTGGCTAAAGCCCCAGTAACTGTACCTAACGGTGTAACAGTTACTCAGAACGGCCGGCAGGTCGAAGTGAAAGGCAGCAAAGGTACTTTGTCTTTCAACCTGCATGCGCTGGTCGAGCTAAAACAGGAAGACGGTATTCTAGCTGTTGCTCCTAAAGCTGAATCTAAAGATGCTTGGATGCAAGCTGGTACTGCTCGCGCTGTGCTTAACAACCTTGTTAAAGGTGTTAGCGAAGGTTTCGAACGTAAGTTACAACTTATCGGTGTTGGTTATAAAGCTGCGGTTAAAGGGAACACAGTTCACCTTAACCTAGGTTTCTCTCACCCGATCGATTACAACCTTCCTGAAGGTGTAACTGCTGAAACTCCTACAGCTACTGAAATCGTGCTTAAATCTGCTGATAAAGCAGCTTTAGGTCAAGTTGCTGCAGATATCCGTGGTTACCGTCCGCCAGAGCCATATAAAGGTAAAGGTGTTCGTTATTCTGATGAAGTTGTACTTCGTAAAGAAGCTAAGAAGAAATAAGGCGCGAGGTTCTTATGAACGAAAAGAAACAAACCCGTTTGCGTCGTGCGAAAAGCACACGCTTGCACATCCGTGCATTGGGTGCGACTCGTTTGTGTGTAAACCGCACTCCGCGTCACATCTATGCTCAAGTAATCTCAGCAGATGGTGGCAAAGTATTAGCGCAAGCTTCTACTTTAGATGCTACGTTACGTAGTGGTACTACAGGTAACGTTGAAGCAGCTACTAAAGTTGGTGCTTTAATCGCTGAACGTGCTAAAGCAGCTGGCGTAACTAAAGTTGCATTTGACCGTTCTGGTTTCAAATATCATGGTCGTATCAAAGCCTTGGCTGATGCTGCTCGTGAAAACGGCTTGGAGTTCTAATCATGGCTAAAGTTGAACAAAACGAAGGTCTTGTTGAAAAGCTGGTTGCCGTTGATCGTGTAGCCAAAGTTGTTAAGGGTGGTCGTATCTTCTCTTTCACAGCATTAACTGTTGTGGGTGATGGTAATGGTCGCGTAGGTTTTGGTCGTGGTAAAGCTCGTGAAGTTCCAGCTGCTATTTCTAAAGCACTTGAAGCTGCTCGTCGCAACATGATTACTGTTGAACTTGTTGATGGTACTGTTCAGCACCCTATCAACGCTCGTCACGGTGCTAGCCGTGTTTACATGCAACCTGCTTCTGAAGGTACTGGTGTAATTGCTGGTGGCGCTATGCGTGCTGTTTTAGAAGCTGTTGGTGTACGTAACGTATTAACTAAATGTTATGGTTCTACTAACGCTGCGAACGTAGTAAACGCGACTTTCAATGGTCTGCGTGATATGACTTCTCCTGAGAAAGTTGCTGCGAAACGTGGTCTTTCAGTAGCACAAATTCAAGGGTAATCAATCATGAAAACGATTAAAGTTACCCAGACTAAATCTGCATCGCATCGCTTGAAAAATCACAAGCTTAGCCTTAAAGGTTTAGGTCTGCGTCGTATTGGTCACACTGTAGAAGTTCAAGATACTCCTTCTAACCGTGGTATGATCAATCAAGTTTACTATATGGTTAGTGTAGAGGAATAAGCCATGACTCTGCGTTTAAATACAATTGCACCTGCAGAAGGTGCTAAACGTGATAACCTTCGTTTAGGCCGTGGTATTGGTTCTGGCGTTGGTAAGACTGGTGGCCGTGGTGTCAAAGGTCAAAACTCACGTAAGAGCGGTGGTACTCGTCCAGGTTTTGAGGGTGGTCAAACTGCATTATATCGTCGTCTACCTAAGTTCGGTTTCACTAGCCAATTGGCTTTGAAAACTGCTGAAGTACGTTTGTCTGAACTTAACAAAGTTGAAGGCGATATCGTGTCTCTTGAAACTTTAAAAGCAGCGAACGTTGTACGTAAAGATATGATTCGTGCTCGTATCGTTCTTTCTGGTGAAATCACTCGTGCATTCACTGTTCAAGGTGTTGCATTGACTAAAGGCGCTAAAGCTGCTGTTGAAGCTGCTGGCGGTAAAGTCGAGGAGTAATCGCGAGTGTCTATGTCTCCTAGTTCTACAGGTCATGTTCACATGATGAAAGGTCAACCATTTCACGTTAAATATCGTGAAATTATACGCCGATTAATGTTTTTAATTGGTGCTTTGGTGGTCTTTCGACTAGGAGCGCATATTCCGCTGCCAGGTATTGATAATGTCGCTTTAGAACGTTTCTTTAATGCAAACCAGGGTACTTTCCTTGGTTTGTTTAATATGTTCTCAGGCGGGGCATTGGAACGAATGTCCATTCTTGCGTTGGGGATCATGCCGTATATTTCTGCATCGATTATTGTGCAGTTAATGTCAACGGTTGTTCCTTCGCTGGAAGCATTGAAAAAAGAAGGCGAGCAGGGCAAGCGTAAGATTAACCAATATACGCGTTACGGCACATTATTCCTTGCAATTGTACAAGGTATTGGTATGTGTGCGGGTCTGATCAGTCAAGGGATTACCTTTACTTCAGGTTTAGCATTCTATATTCCTGCATTAACGTCTTTAGTTGCAGGTACCATGTTCTTAATGTGGTTGGGAGAGCAAATTACCGAACGTGGTGTTGGTAATGGGATCTCTATGATCATCTTTGCAGGTATTGTTGCTGGTTTACCAAGTATGGTTGTGCAATCATTTACCCTTGTGGAAAATGGTCAATCAAGTTTAATTGGTATTGCTATATTTGGCTTATTATCTTTAGCTGTTTTAGCTGCGATTGTGTTTATTGAAAAAGCGCAACGTCGTATACCTGTTAACTATGCTCAAAAGCAGCAAGGTCGCCGAGTATTTACTGCACAGCAGACTCACTTACCATTAAAAATAAATATGGCGGGTGTAATTCCAGCAATTTTCGCAAGTTCGTTATTGCTGTTTCCTGCAAGTTTAGGTCAATGGTTAGGTAGTTCTGATCCTAATGCAGGGATCGTTAAGCGTACACTACAAGATTTGGCATTAGTTTTATCGCCTGGACAACCATTATATTTGGTGCTATTCGGTGCGCTTATTATTTTCTTCTGTTATTTTTATACGGCACTAGTTTTCAGTCCTAAAGAAGTATCAGAAAACTTAAAGCGTAGTGGAGCTTATGTACCTGGTATCCGCCCAGGTGAGCAAACTGCTCGTTATTTAGATCATATTCTTAGTCGTTTAACATTTATCGGTTCGATTTATATCACTGTTGTATGTTTAATGCCGATGGTGCTTCAAAGTTCTTTTGGTATTCCATTCCATTTGGGTGGTACATCGCTGTTGATCGTGGTTGTTGTAGTTATGGACTTTATGGCTCAGCTACAGGCACACCTCACATCGCGCCAATATGATAATCAAACACTAATGAGTAAAACGACTGCTCATCCTAAGGGATAAGCGCACTTAGAGGTTTCATCATGAAAGTTCAAGCTTCTGTAAAGAAAATTTGTGGTAGCTGTAAAGTTATCCGTCGTAATGGGGTAATCCGCGTGATTTGTAGCGCTGAACCTCGTCATAAGCAGCGTCAAGGTTAATCTGATCAAGACCTGTTGATTTCAGTAGGCTAATTAGGTTATTATCCGCCCCTCAAAGATTTTGTGGGGCGGTTGATTATCTCTACTGCCTTTTTGGAGAAAGTGAATGGCTCGTATTGCCGGTGTAAACATTCCGGATAACAAGCATGCTGTTATCTCTCTTACGTATATCTTTGGTATTGGCCGCCATACTGCTAAGCAAATCTTAGCTGCAACTGGTATTGCACCAACTACTAAGATCCGTGAATTAGATGACGCTCAGCTTGATGCGATTCGTGCAGAAGTTGCTAAGGTTCCGACCGAAGGTGACTTACGTCGCGAAATTTCCATGAACATTAAACGTTTAATGGATTTAGGCTGCTACCGCGGTCTTCGTCATCGTCGCAGCTTGCCTGTCCGCGGACAACGCACCAAAACTAACGCACGTACCCGTAAAGGTCCGCGCAAACCTATTAAGAAATAAGATTTCTGGAAGCTAAAAGATGGCTAAAGATACTCGCACACGCAAGAAGGTCACTCGTACCGTCTCTGAAGGTGTTGCACACATTCACGCTTCTTTTAATAACACCATTGTGACTATTACCGATCGTCAAGGTAATGCACTGGCTTGGGCCACTTCAGGTGGACAAGGCTTCCGTGGATCACGTAAATCAACTCCGTTTGCTGCTCAGGTAGCTGCTGAAGTTGCTGGTAAAGCTGCTTTAGATTACGGTTTGAAAAACTTGGACGTCCTTGTTAAAGGTCCTGGTCCAGGTCGTGAATCTGCGGTTCGTGCTTTAGGTGCAGTGGGTTATAAAATTAATAGCATTACCGATGTGACTCCAATTCCTCACAACGGTTGCCGTCCACCTAAAAAACGTCGCGTGTAAGGAGAAACATTCATGGCTCGTTATATTGGTCCAAAATGCAAACTCTCTCGCCGCGAAGGGACAGACCTGCAACTTAAATCAGGCGTTAAACCGTTTGATGTTAAGACAAAAAAACATGCTAAAGCTCCTGGCCAACATGGTGGAGCTCGTGGTGGTAAACAATCAGAGTACTCACTACAATTACGTGAAAAACAAAAAGTACGTCGTATGTACGGTGTTTTAGAACGTCAATTTAGTAACTACTATAAAGAAGCTGCTCGTGTTAAAGGCGCAACAGGTGAAAACTTGTTGAAATTGCTTGAAAGCCGTTTAGATAACGTTGTTTATCGTATGGGCTTTGGTTCTACACGTGCAGAAGCTCGTCAGCTTGTATCTCACCGTTCAATCACTTTAAATGGTCGTCGTGTTAACATCGCGTCAATCCAAGTTAAAGCTGGTGACGTGATTGCAGTACACGAAGGCGCTAAACAACAATTACGTATTAAAAACGCAATTGAATTGGCTGCTCAACGTGGAACTCCTTCTTGGATGGAAGTTGACCATTCTAAATTAGAAGGTACATTCAAATCTGCACCTGATCGTTCTGATTTACCTGCTGAAATCAACGAAAGCTTGATTGTTGAATTGTATTCTAAATAATCCTTGAGGTAGCAATAATGACGCGTACTGCAAACGAGTTTCTAACTCCGCAAGCGATCAAGGTCGAAGCGGCAAGCGGGACCTCGGCAAAAGTGATTCTAGAACCTTTAGAGCGTGGCTTTGGTCATACTCTAGGTAATGCTTTACGTCGCATTCTTTTATCATCTTTACCTGGCGCTGCTGTGGTTGAAGTTGAGATTGAAGGCGTCGAGCACGAGTACAGTACTTTAGAAGGCTTGCAGCAGGACATCGTCGAGCTCTTGCTGAACCTTAAAGGATTGTCTATTAAGCTGTTCGATCAAAATGAAGCATATTTGACATTAGAGAAACAAGGTCCTGGCGATGTAACTGCTGCTGATCTTCGTTTACCTCACAATGTTGAAGTGGTTAACCCTGAACATTTGATCGGCACGTTAAGTGCTTCAGGCTCATTGAAAATGCGCTTGAAAGTTGTTCAAGGTCGTGGTTATGAGACTTCTGATTCTCGCTTCCCAGAAGGTGAAACTCGCCCAGTGGGACGTTTACAATTAGATGCGTCTTATAGCCCGATTAAACGTGTTTCTTACACAGTTGAAAATGCTCGTGTAGAACAACGTACAGACCTTGACAAGTTGGTCATTGATCTTGAAACAAACGGGACTGTTGACCCTGAAGAAGCGATCCGCAAAGCGGCAACAATCTTGCAACAACAAATTGCAATCTTTGTTGATCTTCAGAAAGATCAAGCTCCAGTTGCTCAAGAACCTCGTGAAGAAGTTGACCCAATCTTGCTTCGTCCAGTAGATGATCTAGAGCTTACTGTTCGTTCTGCTAACTGTTTGAAAGCAGAAAATATTTACTACATTGGTGATCTTGTTCAACGTACTGAAGTTGAGTTGTTAAAAACTCCTAACTTAGGTAAAAAATCGTTGACTGAGATCAAAGATGTTCTGGCTTCAAAAGGCTTACAACTCGGCATGCGTTTAGAAAACTGGCCACCAGCTAGTTTACGTATGGACGATCGTTTTGCCTATCGTAGTCGTTAATTAAGTAGGACTATCACCATGCGTCATCGTAATAGTGGTGTGAAATTAGGCCGTACAAGCAGTCATCGTAAAGCGATGTTCCAAAACATGGCTAATTCTTTGTTTGAACACGAGTTGATCAAAACAACTGTGCCTAAAGCAAAAGAGTTACGTCGTGTAGCTGAGCCTTTAATCACTTTAGCTAAAGTCGATACAGTAGCAAACCGTCGTTTAGCGTTTGCTCGTACTCGTTCAGCAGCAACTGTTGGTAAATTATTTACCGTTCTTGGCCCTCGTTACAAAGAACGTAACGGCGGTTATCTACGTGTTCTTAAAGCGGGCTTCCGTGCAGGTGATGCTGCACCGATGGCTTACGTTGAGCTAGTAGATCGCGAAGTTAAATAATTTCGTGTAGAACATCGCAAGTTGTTCAAAAAAGGTCGGTTGAATAAACCGGCCTTTTTTTGTCTAACAATTGGCATTATTTGACCTGAATTGACATGTTTTTTGCAACTTTTAGTCAAACTTGACATTGTGTATTGTCAAAAATATGTTTTAATAAAAATGTTCTTATAAAAAGGTTAATAAAAGAAATGGATAAGCAAGTCGATATTCTTATTGTTGGTGCTGGTATCTCTGGAATTGGAATTGCAGCACATTTAATTAAAAATAATCCGAACCGTAAATTTGAAATACTCGAACGTCGTAAAAGTTTCGGTGGAACGTGGGATTTGTTTAAATACCCAGGTATTCGCTCCGACTCAGATATGTCTACTTTTGGCTACAATTTTAAGCCATGGCGTAAAGCGAATGTGCTTGCAGATGGCGCTTCGATTAAAGGTTACTTGGGTGAAGTTGTTAGTGAGTACAATATTAAAGAAAAAATTCATTTTGAGCATCGTGTACTTTCTGCGAATTACGATACTTCAATAAAAAAATGGATTGTAGAAATCGAAGATCAAAATCAAAAGAAACAAACTTGGCAAGCTAATTTCGTCTTAGGCTGCACAGGTTATTATAACTATGACCAAGGTTTCCAACCTGATTTTCCAAATCAAGATAAATTTAAAGGTCAATTGATTCATCCACAATTTTGGCCTGAAAATTTAGATTATACCGGCAAGAAAGTAGTTATCATTGGTAGTGGAGCAACTGCAATCACTTTAGTACCAGCAATGGCAAAAGGTGGGGCTGGGCATGTAACAATGTTACAACGTTCACCAACTTATATTGCTTCAATTCCTTCGATTGATTTTGTTTATGACAAAACGCGTAAATTTATGACAGAGGACATGGCATATAAGTTCACGCGTGCTCGTAATATCGGAATGCAACGTGCAATTTTTGCTTTGTCAAAAAAACAACCTCAACTGGTTCGCAAGTTACTTCTTAAATCTATTGAAATGCAGTTGAAAGGTAAAGTGGATATGAAACACTTTACCCCAAGTTACAATCCTTGGGATCAACGTTTATGTGTAGTGCCAGACGGTGATTTATTCAAAATTTTACGTAGTGGTAAAGCAAGTGTTGAAACAGATCATATTGAATCATTCACTGAAAATGGTATTCAATTGAAATCTGGTAAACACTTAGATGCAGATATCATTGTTTCTGCGACTGGTCTAGAAATTCAAATTATGGGCGGTATCAAAGCGACTGTTGATGGTCAGCCGATCAAGACTAGCGAACATATGCTTTATAATGGTGTGATGGTAAGTGATGTACCAAATATGGCGATGGTCATTGGTTATGTGAACGCATCATGGACATTAAAAGTAGATGTCATTGCTGATTATATTTGCCGTCTATTCAAATTTATGGATCAGAACGGTTATGATGAAGTTGTCGCACCAACTGACCATTCTGCAATGCTCGATGAAACAGTTATGGGTGAAATGTCATCAGGTTATATTGCGCGTGCGGCTGATCAACTTCCAAAACAAGGTACTAAGGCACCTTGGATGGCAACGCATAACTATTTAGCTGATCGTAAAGATCTCAAAAATGCGACTTTTAATGATGGTATTTTAAAATTTGCGAAGGCTCCGGCACAGTCTGTAAAAAAGCCTAAATTAGTGTCTTAATGAATAGCTATTAAAATAAAAAAGGAAGCGAAAGCTTCCTTTTTCTATCTACAAAGAACGTGATATGAGTTCTTTCATGATTTCATTGGTACCTGCATAAATACGATTTGCACGGTTGTCGATATATGCGCGTGCAATAGGGTATTCAAGCATGAAGCCATAGCCACCGTGTAACTGCAAGCATTCATCGACGACTTTAGAGAACATATCAGAAATTTTATATTTTGCAGCTGCAGCCGCATCTACACCTAACGTACCCTCAAGTTGTAATTCCATACAACGATCTAAATAAGAACGACAAAAGTCTATTTCAGTTCGAAGTTCTGCTAGCTTAAAACGTGTATTTTGAAATGCGCCAATTGGCTTGCCAAATGCTTTACGATCTTTTGTATATTGTACTGTGTGTGCAAAGGCAGCTTCTGCACCAGCTTGGCAGATAATCGCTACAAGCATACGTTCCCAAGCGAGTTCTTTCATAAGCATGATGAAGCCCATGCCTTCCATACCAATCAAATTTTCCTTTGGTACACGAACATTATCAAAGAACAATTCGCAAGTATCTTGTCCTTTCATACCAATTTTATTGAGTGGTTTACCTTTGGTGAATCCTGCTCGATCAGCTTCGACAATAATAAGCGATAAGTTAGCTGAACCTTTATCACTATTACCTGTTTTGCACACAACAATCGCCATGTCACATAGATAACCATTGGTAATAAAAATTTTAGAACCATTGATGACATATTCATCGCCATCTAAAACTGCAGAAGTTCGTACAGCTTGTAAGTCTGAACCTGTACCAGGCTCAGTCATCGCAATGGCAGTGACAACTTCGCCAGAAGCCATTTTAGGGAGCCATTTTTTCTTCTGCTCTTCGTTGGCAAAATTATTCAGGTAGTTCGCAACAATATCCGAATGCAATGAAAAACCAGTTGATGAATCCATTGCATAAGCTTGTTCTTCAATGAGGATCATACTGTAGAGTCGATCTACACCATATCCACCATATTCTTCAGGCATTGTGGTGCACAATAGACCCATTTCACCCGCTTTATTCCATAAGTCACGATCTACATGCTGTTGTTCTTCGTATTTGGCAATATTTGGAACGACTTCTTTTTCATAGAATTTTCGAACAGTATCACGAAAGGCTTCATGCTCTGCATTGAATAATTTTCGAGGCAACATATTAGGAATTGGTCGAATTGCGCCTGATTGCATATTTATATTTCCATAAGTGTTATTAGAATAGCCACAACATAAGAGAGCCTGAACATTGGTGCAATGTGTTGAATGCTCAAAACGCAAGAATTGCTGATGAATTTGGTCAATTGATATTTTTAAAACACAAAGCTCATGGCTTCAGTTAAAATAGAATGAACACAGATTAGGGGATAAAAATGTACGATGAATTAACGCTTGAAGAGCGTAAAGTTATCTATCGAGCACGTCGTGGTTTAAAAGAAATTGACGTGTATTTTGATCCTTATGTAAAGCAATACTATTTGCAAGCTGAACCTGAAGAGAAAGTAATGTTTGCTGAATTGGTTGAGCAAGAAGATCCTGATTTATTGGATTGGTTTATGGAGGTTTCTGAACCACCTCGACCTGAATTGCGCCATTTTATTCAAAAATTAAAAGATTATGTCCATAATCCATGAGCGCTATTCACTGAAACACAGCTTTTATTCAGCTGTGTTTCATGTTTTCTTTATTTTCATCATGAGTATTACTTTATTAATCAGTATTGAGCTCATTTATGCTTTGGGTAGTATTATATTTATACTGCTTATCTGGTGGAATTTTAGAAAAAAACCACAATTAAAAGAATTACAAAAAATAGACAAAGATTTATGGTCGATTCAAATGACTTCAAATCCAAAAATATACCAAGCAAAACTGAATCGAGTTTTTCATTTTCATTACTTGGTGGTACTCAGTTTTAACGAAAATAAATTCGACTCTTTGGTGATTTGGAGAGATCAAATAGATGAAAAACAATGGAAAAGCTTGATTACCCATGCAAATTTTGGCTAATTGTTAGACAATAAGTCTTTTATTTTTAAATTTAAAACATGATAAAAAACAATTATTTAAAAAAATATAATATGTATAAAAAATGAATTGTTTGACGAAAATGAAAGAAAATCAAATTGTTAGACAAAAACACGATGAAATCTTAATTTCTAAAGTACATTAAATATACCAACAGCTAAAGAGGAATTTCAAAATGAGCGAAATTCATATGTGGTTGTTTCTAGTGGTTGCTGCTGTTATGGCAATTATAATTGGAAGACTAGGAACTGTGCTGAAGGAACGAATTGAACACCACAACAACGAACAAAATAAACTCTCTTGAGTTTACCGTTTAATAAGTAGCATGTGCCGAACCGTCGCTATGCTACTTTTTTTTGCCCAAAATTTTAACAATTCAAAAAATAAGTCAATTATTTCAATTCAGATCAATGACAGACTAATTGTTAATGAAGTGCATTGCTGCACTTTTATTCAGCGATTGCATCTGATATTTTAAATCGCAAGGATGACAAAATTATAAAATTGAGGACAGGAAGTATGTCTAAATTAAAGACTCAAGGTCTTTTCACGGCAATTGCGGTTGTAGCAGCTACAACTTTATCTGGATGTTCATACGTAATCAAAACTGGTGCGAATGCATCACTTGCTTTTAGTGAAAAACACATCTTACCACCAGTACTCTCAATGGGTGATGTGGATATGGTGTGTAATCAGGGCACAGCTTTGACTCCTGTGATTATGGCGACTAAAGATATGGGTGCTGATCCGACCCGTATGGCAGTTCTTTTATATTCAGCTTCAGGGATGTGCGCAGAAAATCGTGCCTTAGATGCAGAATTAAGATACCTAAGAGCATCAAAAGCAGGTCAAGTGACAGAAGCACAAGATGCGCGTATTGAACAAAAGCGCTGGGCTGCTGTTGCTGCCGAACGTCAATATACGGGTTATCAATTGTTTGCGGAACGTTGGCAGTCTAAATATAAATATAATTTAGGTGACTCATGTCCAACTATGCGTCGTAATCTTGACCAAACAGTATATCTGTTAGGGATGTTAAGTGGCTTACAAGCAATGACCAATGATATTGCTTCTGGTGGTCAAGTGCATGTTCCTAAAGATATCGCAGCAATTGTTGAACGTGGCATGGTCTGCCTTGATAACAACAAGTTTTGGGGTGTACCGAATGCTACTCGAGCAGTGATTTGGACATTATTACCTGGAGCTGATGCAGGCAAACCAGATCCATACCAAACGCTTAAACAATCTATGCAAATTGGTGAGCAAAAAGGAGTACGCTTATCGCATGCCTTGTATGCTGTTGCAGCACAAGCCAGTGGTGACGATGCAAAAATACGTGATGCATTACGTTCTTATGCTGCTTCACGTGCAGAAGAAGTTCCTGTAAATCCAGAGTTTAAGTTATTGGATAATATGGCAGGACAAATGATTCAAGCGATCTCAGACCGTTATTGGACGGAGAATACAGGTGTTCGAACTGAAGCAGATGGAATGTCGAGCTTCTGGGATGATCAAGCGACCAATGAAGCCGATGATCTTTTCGAGAACACATTAGGCGAATAAGATTTTTTAATTTTGTTCAAAATTAAAAATGGAGTTATTCAAGAAAAAGAGCTTAAAGCTCTTTTTCTTTTAGGAATACGAAAGATGAAAGATACTATCCTGATTCGAAAAATACTGTTTATTGCATGCTGTATCAGTATTGCTGCTAGTTTGCAGATTTTTCAGGAGTATTTTTTCTATTGGCGTCCTGTATTGGATGAAGAAATTTGGCGAGTATGGACAGCCCACTATGTACATGTGGGCTGGATACACTATGCATTGAATATGGTGGGTTTAGCCTGTCTGCCATTCATCTTCCCATATGTCAAAATTAGGTATATGTTGTACTTGTTAATCGCACTCCCGCCATTAATTAGTTTAAGTTTTTTTTATGTTTATCCTCACCTTGAAGCTTATGCAGGTCTATCAGGGGTACTACATGGTATGTATATGGCTTTGGCAGTTTATTTTTTTAAATTTGAAAAAGAACGTAAATTCTCGCTGCTTGTATTAGCTTTAATCACGGGCAAAATTTTGTGGGAAAATATCTTTGGTTCTCTCGATACTGCGCAAATGATTGGTAGCCCAGTATTGGTTGAAGCACATTTAACAGGTGCAATATGGGGGGCATTACTCAGCATGCTCTTTTTAATTTATCAGCACATCTCCGTGAAGGACACACACATCTCTTAATTACTCTGATACTTAATTATCACTTATTTTAATGTGTGATCAGATTCAAATCTTTTGCATTTATTTTTTTAAGGTCATATTTGTTTAAAAAAGAAATACAGTATGGTATAGCCTACTGATTTAGTTGGTTTTCATCTCGCTCTTAAGAGGTGAATTGATGAAAATTGGCATAAATTAAAAAAAAATGGAAAAGTCAGTCATTCTTTTTTAAAAAAAAATCAGTCAGATTCATGTGATAAAAGTGGTAAGGAAATTAGGTAAAGGATTTTGCCTAAGCCCGAATTAGAAAAGATGAGCTGTACAGGCAATGTATAGCAGTATTAAATAATGGAATAACAATGCAAGAGCCTTCTAAAAAGAGATCTGGGTTAGGTCTACTTAGTTATATATGGACTGAGTGGATATCTGCGTTTACGATTTTGCTTCTACTGTTACTGACGCTCATCATCGGGACAGGAGAAATGATTCACGGGCAGATGTTACGTATAGGTGAAAGTCTATACGGTGACGAAAAAATTGGTATGCAGTATTCATTCTTGCGTGCCGAACCTGAAAAGCCAGTCTGTGATCGAAATCCAAATATTGACCTTCTGGTTCAAAACCAAATGCAAGCCAATGCAAAAGATGAATTTGCAGATATTTTTGGCACAACATCTGAAGAAGATGTTCGTGCCTCTGTGTTGGCTGGTCAACAGTTATGTGAAGAAAAATATGCCTTCTACGATAAGTCAATTCAGTATTTAGAAGATAATCCTTCAATACGAACTTACCGAACCATGGAAACAACTTTCTTTGGTATTTTCCAATTTGGTACGGAAAATAAGGCAGTTCTATTGATTATCATGGTGGTACTTGCAGCGATCACTGCAACACTTAAAATCCACCACATTGGTCTACGCGGTCCAAGTTCTGTTTTAGATTATAGGGTTTACGCTGTCGCAATGATACTTGCGAACAGTTTCTTAACCAGTTCAGCGATCAGTCAGTATAGATCTGTATTGAACTCTGGTGTTCCGCCAACCAGTGAGATGACAATC
Source organism: Acinetobacter sp. ANC_7682 (assembly GCF_056779795.1). NCBI lineage: Bacteria > Pseudomonadati > Pseudomonadota > Gammaproteobacteria > Moraxellales > Moraxellaceae > Acinetobacter > Acinetobacter sp. ANC_7682. The sequence continues at coordinate 71,103 of NZ_JBWYIQ010000006.1, forward strand.
ATCTATTGGTTATGGATAATCTTGTTCAGTACACTGACATTAATTAGTTTGTACCAATTGTTCCGTGTACCAGAAAATGCGAAGCCAGGTGGTACGATTGGCATGGCATTATTGTCAGTCCCACTTTATGCCTATATGGCGATCACAACAGGATTTAACTTTACCTTTGTGATGGACTATCCAATGGGTCAAGGGATTTATTTAGGGCAGCTGGTTGAGTTCTCTACCATTTTCCTTAATTTATCACTGTTCATTTGGGCAGGTATGCTGTTAAAGCAGACATTAATTGTTGATAAATTCCTAAATATTTTACGTCCATGGAATCTAGCGCCTGAAACGCTTACCTGGTTAATCTTACTTGCTGCTGCATTACCTACAGCCTATACAGGTGCATCAGGTATTTTTGTAATCGCTGCAGGTGCGATCATTTATAAAGAAGTTTGGAATGCGGGCGGACGCCGTCAATTCGCTTTGGCTACAGCAGCGATGTCGGGTTCGCTTGGTGTGGTACTCCGTCCATGTCTATTGATTGTTGTTGTTGCATCACTGAACAAAGAAGTAACAACTGACTTATTATACCAATATGGTATTGGTGTTTTCCTCATCACTTCGACACTGTTCCTACTAATTTCACTGTTCTTTGCTGAGCAAAAATTCCGTATTGCAGCGCCATCAGTTGCATTCCCGAATTCAGCTAAGGCATTAGTGGCAGTGGTTCCTTATGTGATCGTGTTCCTGATTGTGTGGTCATTCTACAAGTATGCATTAAATACCAATTTGAATGAGTTCACTGCACCAGTCATGATGCCAATCATCTTACTTGTCATGGTGCTTTATGAAAAATTACGTCATGAACCAGCACCGCTCGCACCAGTAGGACATTGGGATACGACATTAAGCCATACTTCGGTTGAACAAGAAGCAGCTAAGGCGCGAGTGTCAGCATCTGAAATTGCAGCGCAAGATAGTCCAGACAATCCTGCGCGTAAAGTGAGTTTCTGGAAGTCAATTCATGTATCTGCAAGTGAAACAGTCGGACATATCGGGGCGCTTGTGATCTTAATGGCATTGTCTGTCAGCGTTGGTGGATACTTAGAGCGTATCGAGTTGATGGAACACTTCCCAACGGATATTGAAAATATCTATATCGTGATCACCTTGATCGTATGTCTCATGGTATTTGTCGGTATGATTATGGATCCGTTTGGTGCTGTCATCTTAATTTCAGCAACAGTTGCACCTGTCGCCTACGCTTATGGTATAGATCCTGTTCACTTCTGGATGATTGCTTTAATTGGTTTCGAATTGGGTTATGTATCACCTCCAGTTGCACTCAATCACTTGCTCGCAAGGCAGTCGATTGGTGATGAAGAGGTGGCTGCTGCCGATGCAGAAGTGAAAGATAAAACGTTCTACTACAAATACGAACGTTGGATTCTTCCTCTGATTGTGATGATTCCAGCTATGTTAATTATCGCCTATGTACCTTATATCTTTAAGTTATTTGGTTGGTATCAATAATTAAATAAAATAAGCACCTTCGGGTGCTTATTTTTTAATGAATTTACAATAAAGCCAGCTCTATAGAGCTGGCTTTATTGACTTTAAACATCTTAATTTCTTGGACTAGGTTTAAATTGAATAACACCAATTTCGTCTGCAACCTCAGGCATTTGAGGTTCGTCAATATGTGTCGGACGATTTTCAGAATAGTTGCATTCAATACATTCGATCCATTCTGAATCACCTGAAGTGAGCATGACAATACGATCCATAGCTTCACATTTCGGACATTTTGCACCTGCAATGAAACGACGTTTGATCGACATAATGACTCTCACCTTCAAAAATTAGTAGCGTAGTTTAAGCAGTTTTAGTGTCATTCGTCCAACCTTGATGGCGTAATAATGCATCAATTTTAGGCTCACGACCTCTAAATTTAACAAAGGCATCAAGCGCTGTATCTTTACCGCCTACAGCCAGCACTGCCTTGCGGAAAGCAAGTCCAGTCTCTTGGTTGAAGATCCCTTCTTGTTCAAAGCGATCGAATGCATCACTTGCTAAAACTTCAGCCCATTTGTAAGAGTAGTAGCCTGCGGCATAACCCCCTGCGAAAATATGGCTAAAACTATTTTGGAATCGGTTGTATGGTGCTGTAGGGAGAACAGCATATTGTTCACGAATTTCGTTTAAGGATTGTTGAATACCTGTTGCATCTAAAGCAGGAGATTGTTTATGTATGTTCAAATCAAACATTGCAAACTCAAGCTGTCGAAGGGTTTGCATGCCTGATTGGAAAAATCTCGCATCCAAAAGCGACTTAAGGAGTTCTTCAGGTAAGGGTGTTTTGGTCTCAATGTGTTGGCTGATTAAAGCCAAGCTTTCATTATCCCAAGTCCAGAATTCCATAAATTGACTTGGCAGCTCGACGGCATCCCAAGCGACACCATGTGTGCCTGCTACAGAGATATGATCTACTTCTGTGAGCATATGATGCAGACCATGTCCAAACTCATGGAAAAGAGTAACGACTTCATCATGTGTCAAAAGCGCAGGTTGTTGACCAATCGGTGGTGTAAAATTACCGACCATGTAACAAATCGGTTTCTGCATGCCATTGTTGGTTTGCATACGTGAGCGGAATCCGCTCATCCATGCTCCACCACGTTTCCCACTTCTAGCGTACAAGTCAAAATAGAATCCACCTATGACACTGCCTTGATCTTCAAGCTCATAATATCGTGCATCTAGATGCCATACAGGTGCTTCACGTTCAATGACTTGAATACCATATAATCGCTCCACAATTTTAAATAAACCTTGAACGACGACAGGGGTAGGGAAGTATGGCTTAAGTGCTTCCTGAGAAAGGTTAAACTGTTGAACTTTGAGTTTTTCCGAGAAATACGTCGTGTCCCAAGGTTGTAGTTCATCTACACCATGAGATTGAGCAATTGCTTTTAATGCCTCAATTTCTTGTAGGGCAGGTTTACGAGCATGTTCTGCCAACTCAATCAGGAATTGATCTACAGCTTCAACACTTGGAGCCATCTTACTTGCCAGTGAATATGCTGCATAATGATCAAAACCTAAAAGTTGAGCCATTTCTTGGCGCAATTTGAGAATTTCTTCCATCACCGCAGTATTGTCATATTCAGGGTGATCTGACTGATCCGACGCACGTGTGGTATATGCTTTATATAAGGCTTCGCGAAGCTCTCGATTATCTGCGTAAGTCATGATTGCAAGATAAGAAGGGAAATCCAATGTCGCCACGGCTTGATCGAGTTCGCGTTGTTGACCGTATTGCTTTAGCAGTTCGATACTGCTCGCAGGTAAACCAGCAAGTTCATCTTCAGTTAATGGTTTGAAATATGATTGTGTGGCATCAAGAACGTGGTTAGAAAAATCTGAAGAAAGCTGCGATAGACGAGCTGATATTTCTGCGTAGCGTTTTTTGGCATCACCTTCTAGTGCAACGCCTGAAAGTTTAAAGTCTCTAAGAGCAAGTTTAATCGCACTCTGTTGAGCTTCTGGTAAATCCGAAAAAATAGGTGCATCATGCACATGTTGGTAGGTTTGATAGAGCGCAGTATGTTGCCCTAATTGTGTGTAGTATTCACTTAAGCTAGGTAAAAGAGACTGATAAATCTCGCGGGTTTCAGGATTGTTCATCACAGCATTTAAGTGAGACAAAATACCCCAAGATTCGCTCATTTGGTTTTCTAACTCATCGATTTGATCGAGCACATTTAATTGTAATTGTACCGTGTCTGGGACTTTCTCGAGTTGGTTTATAAAGTGTTGACCATTTTGAATCGCTTGTTCAATCTGTGATTTAAGCTGATCAAGCGTAATTTGAGAAAAATCGGGTACAGGCAAAGTTGCCTTTTCTAAAGTCATTCAAGGACCTAATTGATTCATTTACTTCATTTAGATGTAGGGGTTTATGGACTTTAAATCAAGTGATACATTCAATTATTTACTTAAGTGCTAAACAAAGAATCGGTGCACTTGATTATAGATTAAAAAATAAAGCTTAAAAAAAGAGCGCCGTAGCGCTCTTTAAAGATTTAGTCTAATTTAGCTTTCGCATTCGACTTTTTCTTTTTCACTTTAGCTTTCTTTTTCGCTTTATCTTTTACTTTTCCATCAGATTTTTTGTCTGATTTTTTAGAATAAGAGCTTGGTTTTGCCTTGGACTTTTTCTTACGAACAGGGCGTTCACCGCTTTCATCTTTATCTTTTAGGAGTTCGACAGGCTCATTCAACATGCGATTTAACGCTTCTTGCTTGGTGACCGGTTTTTCCTTCACGACACGCGGTGCTCGACTACGAATAGCGCGACCTGCATGGCTGAGTTGTTGAATCAATTCAAAATCAATCTTACGTTCTTCTAAATTGACACCTGCAACCTTGATGCGTACCTCATCACCCAAACCGAAGGTCTGACCACGATTTTGCCCAACTAAACTTTGACTTGCTTGATCGAAGACAAAGAAGTCATCGCCAAGCTGGCTTACATGGACCATACCATCGACATATAAATCTTTTAAAGTGACAAATAGACCAAACTCAGCCGTGGCACTAATGACGCCAACAAACTCTTCACCAAGATGCTGTTGCATATAATGGCATTTTAACCAAGTGGTCACTGAGCGAGAAGCTTCATCAGCTCGACGTTCTGTTGCTGAGAAATGATTACCGGCTTCTTCTAGTGCGCCACCTGAGACTGGTGCAGGTTTATTTTTCAGGTGTGCTTTGATAGCACGATGTAATAATAAATCTGGGTAACGACGAATTGGAGAGGTGAAATGAGTGTATGCCTCATACGCCAAACCATAGTGACCAGCGTTATTTGGCCCATAATAAGCTTGCATCATGGAGCGAAGAAGCACAGCATGAATACTTGGCGCATCAATACGGTCTTTAGTGGCTTCAATGACCGCTTGGTAGTCCGCTTGCGTAGGTTGATCAGGGAATTTCAAACCTAATAACTTAACAAAGTCGCGAACTTTTTGAATGCGTGAGAATTCAGGTGGCTCATGCACACGATACAACATTGGAATTTCATGTTTTAAAGCAAATTCAGCAGCAGCGACATTGGCTAACAACATACATTCTTCGATGAGTTTATGAGCATCGTTGCGTGATCTTGGTAGAATTTCTTTAATTCCACCAAGTTCATCAAAGGTCATGTACGTTTCAACGGTTTCAAATTCCATTGCATGGCGTTCTGCACGTAAACCTTTTAATACTTGGTAAAGTTGGAATAATGTATTCAGTGATTTACGCACTGTACGATCTTCAGGTACAGCTTGACTATCACCTTCAAAATATTTTGCAACTTGGTCATAGGTGAGTCGTGCTTTAGAGTGCATCACCGACGGATAGAATTCAAATTTTGTTACTTTACCTGCGCGACTTAAATTCAAATCACAGACCATACAGAGACGATCGACATTTGGATTGAGTGAGCATAAGCCATTTGAAAGTGCTTCAGGCAACATCGGTAAGACAAAGTGAGGGAAGTACACAGACGTACCGCGTTCTTGTGCTTCATCATCTAAAGGTTTACCAATACGAACATAATGACTGACATCTGCAATCGCGACCACGACACGATAGCCGCCACCAGGACGTTTTTCTGCATAGACAGCATCGTCGAAGTCACGCGCATCTTCACCGTCAATTGTGACTAAGGGTAAATCTCTTAAATCAATGCGTCCTTGACGATCTCGTGCTGTCGGTTCTTTAAAACTTTCAGCTTCTTGAACTACTTCTTCTGGAAATTCGTAAGGTAAACCATATTCTAAAATGGTTTGAGGAATAATAATTTCAGTATCAGATTTGTCGGCCATAGATTGAATAATATGGCCTGTAGCAAACTCTTCACGATTTGGAAAATCATCAATTTCAACTCGAAGAGAATCACCAACTTTAGCTTTCGCATGCGCAATGAGTTCTTTTTCTAAGGTAATCGGTTGATGCGCGTTTGGATTTGCTGGCTGAATGAAGTATTCACCTTCATATTCTGCGAGTTTCCCAATGATTTGTTTGACGCGTCGTTGGGTAATTTCAGTAATGAAACCCCATGGTTTACCTTTGCGGTCAACAGAGGTCTGTTGAACTTTAACTCGGTCACCATGGAAGACTTGACGTAATTCACGCTCAGGTAACAAATATTCTTCTTTCTTACCATCTATACTCGCAACCCCTAAACCTTTGCTATTGATATAGATGGTCGCATCATGAACAGGTTGATCTGCCATAAGCTGGAACTTATAACCTTCTTTGGTCAATTGACCATCGCGAACCATCGCACTTAAACGGTGACTAAGTGCTTCAATACTTTTTTGATCCGCAATTTCGAAGTGTTCCACAAGGTCTGCATGAGACAATGCTTTTTTCTTATTCTCAATCGTTTCTAGAATCAGAACACGGCTTGGAATAGGATTATCGTAACGTTCAGCTTCCGCTTTGGCTTCAGGGTCGACCCAATTTTTCATAATGTCTTTGGCTTCATATCAGAAGATATGTTTAGCATAAGACATGATGAGAAATACTGCACGTAAATGATTGCAATAAAGTGTTTTTAGTTCATAAATTATAAAAGAGATGCAGAATAGACAGCATTAAAGTGAAATTAATGCAGATTAAAGGTAAAAAACCTGAAAATTGTTTAAAAAATATATGATTGAACAAAAAACATAGAATTTTTTAAATTCTCACTTGAAGAGTAGGGACGAAGTTTGTATTATGGCGTCTCGTTACGGTGAGGTGGATGAGTGGCTGAAATCACTTCCCTGCTAAGGAAGCATACCTATTACTGGTATCGAGGGTTCGAATCCCTCTCTCACCGCCAACGATAAACTTGAAATGCGCTCATAGCTCAGCTGGATAGAGCACTTGGCTACGAACTAAGGGGTCGGGAGTTCGAATCTCTCTGAGCGCACCAATCAAGTTAATCGATGTAACGAAGTCGTAAGACACTCAAGTACGCGCTCATAGCTCAGCTGGATAGAGCACTTGGCTACGAACTAAGGGGTCGGGAGTTCGAATCTCTCTGAGCGCACCAACTTGATCATCTCTAAGATGTAAAAAAGAGAAGAAACCGCTTAATTGCGGTTTTTTTGTGTCTAGAATGAAGTGGTGCTATAAATCAACATATTTTACTAGCTACCTAAGAAAGAAATAAATTTTAAAATTTCTACAAATATTATTTTTAATTAATAGATATTAGCTCTTATAAAAACATCCTCAATCCAACTCATGATTGTTTGGAATTTGGATTGATCTTGTTGACCATCTCTTAAATTGTTGATTATCTAGGCATAATTTACATTTACGTATAAATACTGTTCGCTTGATTTAAATTTTATTAAAAAGTACTTAACAAATAATAATATTCATATATAATGCACTCCATCAAGACGTCGCGCTCATAGCTCAGCTGGATAGAGCACTTGGCTACGAACTAAGGGGTCGGGAGTTCGAATCTCTCTGAGCGCACCAACTTGATCATCTATAAGATGTAAAAAAAAAGAAGAAACCGCTTAATTGCGGTTTTTTTGTGTCTATTTTTTATCTTATTTCTTCTGCTCTTCGTTTTTGACTTTCAATGCAAAGACGACATTCGCCCCAACTGTAGGGAGCACATCATGATAAGGCAAGCTCCGTGCTGCACGAATCAGGAACGGTGCTTTTTCATCTATTTTTCCTGCATTCGTCATTTTCAATAAAGTACCTTGTTGAAACTTATCAAATTGCATTTTTCCTTTAATGTATTTCAGATCACCGCCTTGAGCATAAAAACTATTCTGATTCGACTGAGGAAAGCTAAAATTCAGTTTAAATCGGAATGGAATTTGAATAACTCCTAACCCGAGTTCAACTTTAAAATCTGCCAATTGTGTTTGGTCTTTTAGAGTTTCGATATCAATAGATTTGAGTTGGCGGGGAAACAGCTTTTTATAATGTACAGGCTGTGTCCATTTTTGTAATTGTTGCACTGGTTGTGAATAATACTGATACGTCGTCACAAAACGCATTGATTCGGCACCGTGTTGATAAGGCACAGTTGTCGGTGTATGGACAAAACTTACAGGGTGTTCGGTGATACGACTGATTTGTGCGATTTTGGCCAACTGATTTGTCGTTAATTGGTCGGATGGAAATTGCCCTGGTTTGAGCGCACTCGAAGAAGGCGCTGTTAATTTTTTTCGAATTGATTCAAGTAAAAATGCATGTGTACCACTTGGAATTCCCATTTTTGCTTCAGGCACTGCATTCAGAACTTTGCTAAATAGAAAACCTTTAGGTTGGTTTAAATCTCCCCATTGCGTTAGGGTTAGAAGGGTATGATTCTGATCCAATTTGAACCATTCAAATTTGCCTAGACCATAAGGAACAGGTGCATCCACAATCAAGCTCGAAATATTATTGGCTTCAATATGATGCTGAAACACTATGGTCTCATTAAAGTTGAGCACTGGTATCGGTGTTGGAATGGAAATTTTATATTGAACCTGAGTGATATTTTTTTCTTGATCTAATATTTTAGCTGATTTCAATGTCGGGAATAATCCAACAAAATTTTCAAACTGTGAAAGCGTTTTGGCGACCTTTTCTTCATTAACAGGCAATACGATGGCAGATGATGTGAACTTCACATTTGGATTGGGTTGTTTTTTGCGTGTCGGAATAGATGTTTGGGTATTTGGGTGCGCATAGATAAGAATCTGATCTTTGGCGATGCTGGCGAGTTCGGTACTATTATTTTGAAATGGTTTTAACGCACTGGGTATATTTTCTTTCCATTCAATAATCGCGCTGTACGACAAGCTAGGTATAAAAATAAGGCTTAAGCACAATGCTCGATAGTTAAAGTATTTCATTTTCATCCTGAACTATGAATTTGGACTTTTTATTTTGTGTCATTGTAAATCGTGTGATGCTTTCATCAATAGTACGATGATGTAATCAACAGTATTCATTAAAACGACAATTCGCTTTCAGGTAAAGTGGTGTAATATCTTTGCTTAAGAAAATCGATTGTTGAATCCCCTATGTCTGATACTCAACCAGTTTTATCTGTCCGTTACTTCTTAAATTTACAAGAGTCTCAGGATGGTTTTGCATTAGCTACTTTTGGCAAAAAACAATTTACGCGTTTTTTAACGCCACTTGTCAGTATTGCGATCGTGATTTGGGGGCTTTATCTTGGATTAGAGGGTGTAGGACGCTATTACGTGGCTTTAGGCACGTTCTTTATCTTTTTACAAATCGTTATGCGTTACTGGTTCTTACCTATGATGTTCAAGCGTCAGTTTGAAAAATATCAATTTGGTAAGACTGAACAAGGTATCGATTTGTTTCAAAACTCTGCCGAGCTTTTTTCAAGTGGTCGTCCTAAACAAGCATTTGCCTACAGTGAAGTACAAAAATTTGTAGTGGGTAAATTGACCTATATGCTTGAACTCAAAAATCATACAGTGGTCATTATTCCAAAACGTGCATTTGAGTCTGATGTAGACAGAACACTGTTTGAAAATACATTCCAAAAACGTTAAGTTTTGATGAGTTCATTACTCAAATTATAAATAAGAGAGGTTTTCATGAGTGCAGTTCCATCAAAAATTGTATGTGTCGGTCGCAGTTATGCTGCGCATGCTCAAGAATTAGGTAATGCGATTCCTGATCAACCTGTCTTATTTATCAAGCCGCCGAGTAGCTTGGTGTCCTTAGCAGAAGGGATTGATTGGAATCGTGCAATGGGACAGTGTCATCATGAATGTGAACTTTCATTGCGAATAGATCGACCGCTCAAAAATGTTACGGATCCTCAAGAGGCATTAGCAGCAGTAGGTGCAGTCACTCTTGGTTTGGATTTGACTTTAAGAGATCAACAAGATCAGCTTAAAAAGAAAGGACAACCTTGGGAACGTGCGAAAGCATTTGATGGATCTTGTATTTTGGCAGATTGGATTTCGCTTGATCAGGTTCCAGCATTAGATCAAGTCCAGTTTAAGCTCGAAATTAATGATGAACTTAGACAACATGGCGATACGGGTTTACTGATTTTTAAATTAGGAGCGCTTTTGGCAGAAATCAGTCAAAACTTCAGCTTAATGCCTGGTGATGTTGTCATGACGGGTACGCCTGCAGGTGTAGGACCATTAGAATCGGGTGATCAGCTCAAAATGACTTTGACTGGCTTAAAACAAGATTTTGTGTGGACTACGCAAGTGCATTAATGATGCATCAAGCTCAATTAAAAAGGATGATGGTTCATCCTTTTTTTATGGCTAGAGATTGTCTGAATTGATGTTTTTACGAAACTGTTGGGGCGTGATGTGCATCCAGCGTTTAAACATATTGATAAAGGCTGAGGCGTTGGCATAGCCCAAATCTAGAGCAATATGTTCAACAGTTTTATTTTCAGACAATAAGCTTAATGCTCGTGTAATTTTAAAGCGTTGACGCCATTCATTGAGCGACATCGAAATTTCAGCTTCACATAGGCGCGATAAAGTGCGCTCACTCATATTCACCATTTGAGCATAATCTCTCAGTGGGCGCTGATCACTGAGATGCTCATGGATGTAGGTAAATATCGTTTGTAATGCAGGATGATCAGAATGGGGTAAGTAGCTTTTGAGCAGGGGTGAACTTTTTAATTGATCCAGCAAAACCATTAAGAGTCGTTGATATTCGGGTTGATCATGTTTGAAATAAGTTTTTCTGAGTTCATTGAGTAGCGCCGTCACTAAGGGGGAGCTTAGTAAAATACCTGATTGTTTGGGCAGTGCATCACACAGGCTTTCATGCACGTATAAGGTGGCATGAGAAACAGCTGTGAGATTAATACTGCTGTGATGCAGATGCGGCGGTAGCCAAATTCCGTAGGGTGGAGGTGTTAAATATTGATTTTGATCAATATGAACTTCCATTACACCATCAAATGCATAGATAAATTCGCCCCATGCATGACCGTGTTTAGGATATTCCGAATGGGCTGGATCATTACGGAATGTTAGCCAAAGATTCTCTTGGATATGATCATAATTATCTAACTGAACGAATGGTTCATGTGGATGGCGTTTTGGCATATTAAATTGCCTGAATAAATGTATTTGTTGTCTATTTTGAATTATATATTCTAATTCAGTCAGCAGTATAGTGACGACTTGTTTGTGTGAAGAGTGCCACTCATGGGTGAGCGAAGAGGTCTTGACCTTCAGGCGTCAAGCTTAATGATCGTATTGTGTTTAGTCTGGGGTTTACAGCAAATTGTCTTGAAACTTGCAGCTACTGATATTAGTCCTCTGATGCAAATCGCATTGCGCTGTGGTTTGGCAACCTTGCTTGTCGTTCCATTATTGTATCGACAACGAGTGCAACAACTGTTCAATTACCGTTATGTTGTTCCTGGAATTTGGTTAGCCTTTTTATTTTCTGCAGAATTTTATTTGGTTGCTGAGGCACTCAGGTACACCAGTGCTGCGCACACTGTTGTTCTGCTCTATACCGCGCCTATTTTTGTGGCTTTAGGCTTACATTGGAAAGTCAAAGCTGAAAAATTGAATAATCTGCAGTGGTTTGGTATTTGTTTCGCATTTCTTGGCATCGCTTATACTTTTTTAGTGCGTGATCAAGCTCAGAGCCAACTCAGCCTTATTTTATGGGGAGATTTTCTTGCTCTAATGGCGGGGATGATGTGGGCATTGACTACGATTTCTTTAAAATTTTCAACGCTTTCAGAGGCACCGCCTACTCAAACATTATTTTATCAATTGCTTGGGGGCTTTATTTTTTTATTACCCTTAGCTTTTTGGACTGGACAAGCAGATGTGCGCTGGTCACAACTGACGTTTCTGAGCTTAACATTTCATGCGGTTGTCATGTCTTTTTTAAGTTTACTGTTATGGTTTTGGTTGTTACGAACTTATTTAGCAAATGGCTTAGGTGTGTTTTCGTTTTTGACCCCCATGTTCGGCATGTTGTTTGGTGTCTGGCTATTAGATGAGGAGATCGAAACGAGTTTCTTGGTCGGTTCTTGTATGGTTCTTGCAGGGATTATGATTGTATCTTTGCACCGTTATTTGAGAATTTATTTTGATCGAATCAGCGCAAGAATTGGAGCATTCCATTGAATCAGTATACATGGCTGGGATTAAGTTCGATTTTGATTTGGGCCTCGTTGGTTGCGGTGGTGAAACTTGTAACTGAATCATTAAGCCCGGTACAGGCGGTGGCACTGATCTATAGTTTTAGTGCATTGTTCATGTTATGGAAAAATGGTTTTCCCAAGCTTTCACTCATGCCTAAAAAATACTTATGGGGCTGTGGTGCTCTTTTTGTTGGCTATGAGATCCTGTTTTTAATTTCGATTGCACTTTCAACGCATCGAGAACAGGTATTAATCATTGCAATGATTAATTATCTTTGGCCTCCTTTGCTGATTGTATTTTCGATTCTTGCACGGCAATTGAGCTCGAATATTTGGGTGATTGCTGGCTTTGCATGTGCCATTCTTGGGTTAATGATGGTTGTTAATCCTGATATTCTCGAGCCGAAACGGATATTTGTGGCTGTGCTTGAAAATCCATTAGCATATTCATTTGCTTTCATCGGCGCCGTGCTATGGGCTTTGTACAGTATATTTACCAAGAAATATGCAGAAGGTCATAATGCTGTTCCATTTCTTTTTCTAATGACTGCAGTTGGATTGTGGGCTGTACATTTTGTGATGCGAGAACCGTTTATTGAGCTGAATTTGATGACATGGCTGATGGTGGTAGTCATTGGCAGCTTAATTGGTTTAGCTTACAGCAATTGGAACCAAAGCATGCAATATGGACATCTCAAAATTTTAATTTTGGCAACGTATTTTATGCCCATTTTTTCAAGTCTGATGTCGATGCTGATTCTAGATGTGCAACCTCTAATAAGCTTTTGGATCGGTTGTGTCTTAGTGACCTTAGGCGCACTTATTTGTTGGCAATCTACACGTCCATATAATCCATCTATGAAATAAGAAAAGACCTATAGAGGTCTTTTCTTATTGCAAGAGTTTATTTTTCTTCAAGTATGGTCGATAGCGGTACGGAGAGCTTTGCAGCCAGATAATCATCAGCTTCAATTAGTGCAGGACCAATACGGTTCATCCATACGTCATCTTCATGGATTTGTCCGATATCATTTTTATCAGGCAGCGTATAAGGTAATGATTTATAAAATGACCAAAAATCCAGATGATCTAAATTTCTAACCAAAACATATTCATTATTATCAGTACGTTTAATAATATTCTGCTGTTCTAATAGATTGACATATTTAGGCCAGCGGCCAATTTCACCGCGTCCTAAAATATCAAGTGCCTCCAGATCGGTTACGGTTTTACCTTGTTTTTGTTTTTTATAGAATAACTCAAGCATATCTAGAAGCATGAGAATTGGATGGCGCGTTTCGGTCTTACCTGTATGAAATGCTGTGAGGGCATAACTTATCTCAACACCAAGCAGTACGATGTTCCAAGAGAGATAAATCCACAACAGGAAAATTGGAACTGCTGCAAAAGCACCGTAAACCAACTGATAACTGGTAAAGTTAGTCATCACGAAGCCGAATAAATTTTTCAGTAACTCGAAGGTAACAGCACTAAAAATCGCAGCAATCATGGCTGCTTTTATTGGAACAGAGCGGTTTGGAATCGTCCAATACAAGGCAAAAAAACCAAATGCGGTGAGTGCAAATGAGATGACCCATAAAATAAACGTGCCATTCAATTCATAACCTGCAAAATTATTGCTTAGGATGTTCATAGACGCTAAAGTCGATGAAATCACAAAAGCCGAACCCAGCAGGATTGGTCCCAGTGAAATGATGGTCCAATAGCGCATAAAACCAATAATGCCATTACGCGTTTCTGTCACACGCCAAATACGATTGAATGCTGTCTCAATGCTAGTGAGCATCATTACTGTGGTAAAGAATAAAAACAGCACACCAATAATGGTTAAGTTGCTCGAATTGTCAGTAAATGCATTCAATGCTTTGTCAAACGCGATACTGGTTTTAGGCAGAAAATTACTGTAGATCAATTGTTGTAATTGTTGCCGAGCAGGTTCTAATGCTTTAATCGATGAAATGATAACCAAGAATACGGTCAACATCGGCACGACAGCGAAAAGTGTGGTGTAAGTTAAAGAGCCTGCTTGCTCACGACAATTGTTAGCTTCAAAGCGTCGTAGTACAAACAAAATAAACTGAAACCATGTTTTATTGTAGAAAGGTAACTTTTTTAAGATTTCCGCCATAAATAATGAGTCTCGAGTATTTTTTAGTTAAAATTCTGTACGTTCGTTGCACAGCTTAACCAAATTTTAAAAAAAATACCGTATAGTTTTCTTTTTTCATTGGATGATCTTTTTATGCAAGCATATGTTCTAGTTTTGTATTACAGCAAATATGGTTCAACCAAGGAAATGGCACATTTAATTGCTCAAGGAATTGAATCTACTGGAATGCTTGCGAAAATTAGAACAGTTCCACAGTTGGCAACAGTAGTGACTAAAGCAGCACCAAGTATTCCAGAGGAGGGCGATATTTATGCGACTTTGGATGATCTTCAACATTGTTCGGGACTTGCATTAGGATCACCAACTCGATTTGGCAATATGGCATCAGAAATGAAATATTTTTGGGATCAAACAACGAGTTTATGGCTCAATGGTGCATTGCATAATAAACCTGCTTGTGTGTTTGGTTCATCGGGCTCTATGCACGGCGGGCAGGAAAGTACATTACTGACTATGTTGCCACCTTTGTTTCATCATGGAATGTTGATTTTGGGTTTAACCAATGCCAACCCAGCTTTATCGAATACAAAATCAGGGGGGACACCCTATGGTGCTACACATGTCAGTGGACCTAGACACGATCAATCTCTAAGCCAAGATGAAAAATCACTGTGTATCGAGCAAGGGAAACGATTAGGTGAAGTGGCGTTGCAAATGTTAAAGAAATAATGTTAAAGATTATTTTATCAGGCATAAAAAAGTGAGCTTCTCGCTCACTTTTATTTTGAAATATGTTTCTGTTCAAATCGGTGTTTGCACTTTTTGCATTGGTAATCGAGGAAAACATTCTTATCGACAATTTCTCCCGCTTTTTTTCCAAAACGATGACCTAAAAAGCCACCAGTCACACCCACACTGATTGCACCAACAAAAGTGCCAATTGTGCCACCCATGATTACACCTAAAGGGCCCGCAACAGCACCAATGGAAGCACCAATAGAAGCACCTGATGCAGCACCACCCACAGTACCCGCAGTTGTACCCGCTGCGGAAAGAAGAACACCACCTGTTTTTTGCAGTAATTGTTCATGGTTGCGTTTTTCAATATCAGTTGAACCGCATTTTGGGCAGTGTATTTCTAAGTTTTCAGTCATTTAGGATTGCTCTAATCTATACATCCATTTATTTAAAAGATTCTAGCATTGCGCTTAAAGTTGCAACATGGCCGAATGTAGAAAAACTGTAATGCCAGATAAAATAAAAAATTGATTTGAAAATAGATTAATTTAATTTTTAAGGATAAAACCATATTTTATGAGCAGGATGGCTTAGATCTTGAACTGAATAACTAAGCGCAAATAGTGATTTAATTTTTTTCGAAGTTTGGCTTATTTTTTTATTCCAATCAAAAAAATTACCAAGACAATGAAAAAATTATTTGTACTAAGCACCATTGTGACATTGAGTTTTAGCCTCATTGCATGCTCAAAGGAAAAGCCTACTGAGCTTAAGGGTCAAGATGAATCAAAAGAAAAGTTAACAACCTTGAATATTGGTTATCAAAAAGCGGCGCTTAAATTCATCGTTGCAAAACAAAATAAAACTTTTGAGCAGGCATTCCCTGGTGTGAAAATTCAATGGAAAGAATTCCCGGCAGGTCCTCAAACACTAGAAGCATTAAATGTCGGTGCTATAGATGTGGGGTATACAGGGGATACACCTGTAATTTTCGCACTTTCGGCAGGTAAACCAATTCAATATTTAGCTTATGAAAATGGATCTAAAAACTCACATAGCTTGCTCTTACCCAAAGACAGTACGATTCAAAGCTTAAAGGATCTAAAAGGTAAGCGCATTGGTGTTACACAAGGTTCAAGTGCGCATTACTTTCTCTCACAAATATTAGATCAAGCTCAATTGAGCTGGTCTGATATTCAACCCGTCTGGTTAACGCCTGCAGATGCACGAGCTGCTATTGATAAAAAATCACTCGATGCTTGGGCGATTTGGGATCCTTATGCAAGTGCTGCTTCGCTTAAAGGTGATACACGTGTTCTTATTGATTCAAAAGCTTTGCCATTGGCATATAGCTTCTATTTGTCTTCACCAAAATTTTTAAAACAACATGCGGTTGAAGCCCAAAAAATTGTGCAAACATTAAATCAAGTAGATGATTGGATCAATCAACACCCAGATCAAGCCGCAAAAATTTTGGCGCAAAGTACAAGCTTGGACGAAAATATTACCAAACTGGTTTTAGAAAAAAGAAATATTCCTGCTTATGCCAAACTGGTCGATACAGATACAGTCACGGCGCAACAAAAAATTGCAGATTTGTTTTATCAACTTAAACTCATTCCGAATGCCGTGTCTTTAAAAGATCATGTGTGGACTGGGCAAGACTAAGTGATTGAACGTGAATCATATTTTTATAGACGCATAAGTATCCAATTTAAATGATTTCAAAAGCATTCATCTTTCAGTCATTAATACAATGAAGTATTAGAAAGATGAGTGCATCATGACTCAACCATTAAAACAAAGCTTAAACGCATTTCCTATTCTGAATTTAAGTCAATTTGATCAATCATCAACTCAAGCAGATTTTCTGCAACGACTTGCACATATCGCCAAGGATATTGGTTTTTTTATTTGACGGGTCATGGCATTCCAACTGAAAAAATTTCAGAGATTCAGCGTATTACTCGGCAGTTTTTTTCGCTGCCACAAGAACAAAAAGATGAAATCGCTATGATTCATTCCCCGCATTTTCGAGGGTATAGTCGAGTAAATGCCGAAGTTACACGTCTGCACCCTGATTTTAGAGAACAAATAGACATTGGTTTTGAACTGGCAGCATTAGAACCTGAAACTGGACCGACATGGAGACGTTTACAGGGACCAAATCAGTGGCCTTCGAATTGGCCTGAGTTTCAACGCGTAGTCACCGCATGGCAACGAGATCTCAGACAAGTTGCAATTAAATTATTAAAAGCCTTGTTGCTTTCATTGGGGCAGCAGGACACAGCACTTGATCAATTGATTACAGGCAGTCCACATGAACTACTCAAGCTGATTCATTATCCCCCAATTGATCAAATGAATCATCAGGGTGTAGGGCCTCATAAAGACTCCAATATTTTAACTTTACTTTTACAAGACCAGATCGGAGGACTTCAGGTCTTAAATCAAGGTAAATGGATTGAAGTACCATTTGTTGAACACGCATTTGTCGTCAATATCGGTGAGGTTTTAGAGCTTGCCACAAATGGATATTTGATTGCGAATCAACATCGAGTCATATCTCCAACGAATGCAGATCGGTATTCGGTTGCTTATTTTCTTTCTCCCAATTTATTTGCTGGTGAAATTCCGCTTTTAAATCTTGCAGATAATTTAAAAGCGCTTACACAAGGACCAGAGACAGATCCGCTGAATCCTTTACTGAGAAATGTGGGAGAAAACTGTATCAAAGGTCGACTTAGATCTCATCTAGACGTTACTGAAAAATATTATCCAGCGCAATTTAAACAACTCAAACAATCAACAACAATATCGAGTAAATCATGAAGTCAAAATACGCCCAATTTTTATTTATTATTTTTGCAATTCTCATTATCAGTGCATGTAGTGCTCAACCTGAACCTCAAAAAACAAAGCAAACACAACAAACAATCGTGATCGGATCACATGGATCGGATGTTGATATTTGGAGACATATCGCGGATTCTGATCAGACCAAAACAGCAAAAGTTGACATTGAAGTGAAAGAAATTAATGACGGTGTGGCTTTGAATCAAGCTTTGCTCGATGGTGAAATTGATGTAAATGCATTTCAATCTTGGGCGTATTTCAAAGAATTTAATGACTTGAATCATCATAAGCTTGCTGTCTTGGCGACCACTTATTTAGAGCCTATGGGGTTATATTCTCAAAACTACAAGTCACTAACTGCTTTGCCTGATCGGGCCTTAATTGCAATTCCAAATGATGTGGCGAATACAGCACGTGCATTAAGATTATTAGAGCGTGCTCAGCTAATTACACTTAAGCCTGATTTTAATACGATTTCTGGAACTCTTGAAAGTATCCAGTCAAATCCGAAATCACTTCAATTTAAATTGGTCAAAGGTGCACAACTACCACGTGTATTGTCTGAGGTGGATTTAGCCGCAATTGGAAATACTATTGCTCTGGAAAGTGGACTAAATGTAATAACAAATGCGATATTTAAAGAAGAGGTCACTGATAAAGCTTTAGAAAATGTCAATATACTTGCAGTGCGTAAAGATCGATTGAATGATCCACAATTTCAAAAACTTTCAAATCTTTACCATCAGCCTTACGTTGAAGATTATATTCAAAAACATTTTGGTGGTACAAAATTGGGCATTCAACTTGATCCTGCCACATTAAAATAAAAAAAAGCGCCGTTAGGCGCTTTTTTTAATGTTCAAAATTATTCTTGAACAAAAGTCACAGTCCCATTTGCAAGTGATTCAACACGAGCAAGTGATTCAACTCGGTAACCTTTTTCAAGTAAAAGATCACGGCCAGGTTGGAACGACTTTTCAATCACGATACCAATCCCGACAACCTCAGCTTCAGCTTGGTGAATCAAATCAGCTAAACCTAAAGCTGCTTGTCCATTCGCAAGAAAGTCATCGATCACAAGAACCTTATCTGTTGCTGCAATGTGCTTCTTAGAAATAGCAATTGTGCTTTCTACTTGCTTTGTAAAAGAGAATACTTTTGAACGATATAAATCATCTTTTAAAGTTAAAGATTGATACTTACGTGCAAAAATTACCGGTACACCAAGTTCCAAGCCAGCCATCACAGCAGGTGCGATACCTGAAGCTTCAATTGTGATGATTTTGGTGATGCCTGCATCTTTGAATAGACGAGCAAATTCTTGACCAATTTGTTGCATCATCACTGGGTCGATTTGGTGGTTTAGAAAAGAATCAACTTTTAAAACCTGATCAGATAGAACGATACCTTCGTTTAAGATTTTCTGTTCTAGTGCGTACACGGGAGAATCCTCTAGGGCAGGTGCCTTTTTAAGCAAAGACGTATTTTAAAAAGCATCTGCAAAAAAGCAAGTAAAAAATGCCTTAATTTTGTGGACCGTTATACCCTGTCAGTAAGAGCCCGTATGAAGATTTCTTATCTTGGTGTGTGACTTTCACTGGTAAATAGTCCAATTTCGGAGACAGCCAAAAAATCGTTTCACGACCTGGTTTATCATGCTTCATCACTACTTTGATGGTATCAAACGTACCGTACTTGGTTTCTACTTTTTCAGTGCCTTGTTTGACGAAACGACGTGATTCAACTTCTTTAGCATCTGCAATCCAATATTGCGATTTTAAACCGTTATTTTTTAAGTCTTCACGAATTTGCAATTCTGCATTTAACTCATCCAGTACACCAGATTTCCAAGCAAATGAACGTTGCTCTTTATCTTTAGTGGTGTTAATGGTTTTGGCACTTGGATTAAATTTAATGCTCATTGTATTGTTATGAACCAAAATTTTACTGGTGCGACTGAAATTGGATGATTGAATCTGATTATTGTTGAATGTGAAGTTACTGGTTTCAGTCGCTGAAGCAATACCACCTGCTTTAGCTGCAAAAACGTAATTCCATGTGTTACCTGATTTTTTCAAGGTTCGTGTTGCTGACCCCAAGTTTTTACCATTGTATGCAAACTGATAAGAGGCTTGGAAGGGCGTCATGGCAAGCGCTTGACTTGAATAGCCTGTGAAAAGCACGGCTGTACCTACACTTGCAATCACACTCAAAGTTTTAAACGATTTAAATGCCATAAATATTTTCTTCCTTTACCTTCGTATCGAAGGATCACTTGAAGTTTTATTATCTCTGATAAATAAGGAGAAATAATCAATAATCACAGTGAAAATGTATTTTTCTGTAGCTTAAGCTTTATGACGACATCAAAACGCTGCGCTCTAGTCGTCCTTTTGTTTAATTGGTGTAATGTGATCACTTTCCACTTCATCAGATTTAGATTTGAATCGATCAGTATTCATTTTGCTGAATAAAGCCATCAAATTTACATTACCAATCACCACCAATTCTGTTTCACGAAGTTCTGCATGGTTGACGTGTACTTTGCCCAATGTTTCAATGATCGAGCGATTTTTTCCGAGCCACTGATTTAGATCGAGATGTAAGAGATCGTCTTTGACTTTAATGACATTAAACCGCTCTAAAATCATACCAAGTGGATCTTTACGAAGAATTTTTTGATAGAAAAATAGGGCAGAGCGGAATGCAATTTTCATCCAAAAGGTTTGAAATTTTGCTTCAATGACTTCGGTTTCACTAATTTGTTCAAATACAATCAGTTGTACATCTTTATTCAATTCCATTTGAATCAGCTTTAAATCTACAGAGAGAATGGTATAAAGCCCTTTCACATTCAAAGTGGCATAGAGTCGAAGCCAATCATCATGTAAATCTGCATGTAAGTCTTCAAGGATGCTGACATTGTCGGTCACAAAGCGCTTGAAAGTCGCATTTAAAAAAACTTGAGAGACAGGAAATTCACGTTCTTCTTCAATAAACCCTTCAGCCTTTTGATAGACTTTACGAAATTTGTTCGCGATATTTGAAATAATCGTTGGCATAAGTGAAGTTCCATTACCTCTAAATCTTGTGAGATGTCAGCTAGTATATATCTTGTAGGTGATTACTGCCGAAGGATAACAGCTTATCCAATTGCGATGTAATGTTTACAAAGACGTTTATTATGGTTTTGATGGTCAGGCGTTATTTAAGTTTAATCTATTGGTTTCGCATGACTTTATCTTATTTTATCTGAAGAACTTGCTCAATATTTAACTCATTTGTCTAAAATATGTCATCAATATAAAGATCAACTCGATTTATTCAGATTGATAAGCGCGCTGAATCTGACAGACCTCAATCGAATACGTGTCATACCATGATAGGCGACCTTTTTGTTGCGCATAAAGATGCTCAGTGTCCTGACGCCAAGCTTGAATATCTTCTAACCGACTCCAATAAGAAAGACTGACATCATTATCTTTCTCTTGATAGCTTTCAAACTTTGTACAATGATAATCATGCATCGCTTTATGCCGCATTTGGCTAGCCAATATTACATATTCATCATCAATATTTTTTATTTTAGCTTTGAAGATGACAACGAAGTTCATTTTTGAATACTCATTTATTATTTTAATTTGCTTCCCGAATAACGGGAAGCATAGACCGAAGTCATTGAGGAATGTTATTCGTCATCCAAAAGCAGGTAAGGATTTTCAAAACCTAGTTTTTGTAAAATCTCAATCTCAATAGCTTCCATTTCCTCAGCATCTTGTTCAGAAGTTTCATGATCATAGCCCATCAGATGTAAAGTACCGTGAACCAACATATGAGTGAAATGTGTTAATGGTGCTTTAGATTGTTCTTCTGCTTCACGAAGCACAACGGGAATACAAATCACCAGATCTCCGATAGGGAAACTGTCTAGAATTTCAGCCATTTCATCTGGTAAGTCGCTTGGAAAAGATAAAACATTGGTTGGCTTATCTTTACCACGATATTCAAGGTTAAGTTTGTGACTTTCTTCGACATCTACGCAAGCTATACCAATTTCACAATCGCTTTGTGTATCAATATGACGAAGTGTGGTTTCAATAATTTTTTTAACATACGCACGTTTGAGCACCAAGCTTGATGCTTCAAACGATTGTTGTAATGAGAGACTGAGTTTCAAAATCTTGCCTTGAGCGTGATTAGATTTAAATTACTCTGCATCTTGATGCTGAGCATCAGCAGCAGAATCATTTTCTGATATGAGTGCTTCTTGACGCGCTTTACGTTCCGCACGTGCTTCAGCGGTTAAACGATGTTGTTCACTGTCCCAACCTTCGTATGCTTCTACAATTTTTTGTACAAGCTGATGTCTTACAACATCACGTGAGTGAAAACGTGTGATATGGATTTCTTTAATCTTTTCAAGCACACGTAATGAATGTGCCAAACCAGACTGTTGTCCACGTGGTAAATCTACTTGGGTAATGTCACCTGTAATGACTGCACGCGAACCAAAACCAAGACGAGTTAAGAACATTTTCATCTGTTCTGGCGTTGTATTTTGAGCTTCATCTAAAATGACAAAGGAGTGATTGAGTGTACGACCACGCATATATGCAAGTGGCGCTACTTCAATAATTTGACGCTCAATTAATTTTGCCACTTTTTCAAAGCCAAGCATTTCATACAGGGCATCATAGAGTGGGCGTAAATAAGGATCAATTTTCTGTGATAAGTCACCTGGCAAGAAGCCAAGTTTTTCACCAGCTTCCACAGCAGGGCGAACTAAAAGAATACGTTGAATTTCATTGCGTTCAAGCATATCAACGGCAGCAGCTACAGCCAAATACGTCTTACCTGTACCCGCTGGACCAATCCCGAAAGAAATATCACTTTGAAGAATACGTTGTACATAGCGTTTTTGGTTGGCCCCCCGCGGATTAATACGGCCCTTGCGAGTTTGGAGCCAGACCTCGTCAAGTCCTGTGTGTTCTTGATTAGGATCCAATTGTAATTCATGATCAGTCTGGCTGCCTTGAATCATTAAATGAATCAAATCAGAGCTGATTTGTTGAGAAACTTCAGCTTCGGCGTATAAGCGCTGAAGTAAGCTTTCAACTCTCTCGACTTCATCAATTCCACCGTCAATAAAAAAACTATCACCACGCTGACTGATTTTTACATCTAAACGTTGTTCAATTTGTTTCATATGACCGTTGTACGCGCCAAGCATGGTTTGTAAACGGTCCATTGAAACACCGGGAAAAGCCACTGTACGTCGAATCGCTGCAGTCAAGAGATTTCCTTTAGAGTCTATTAATCTATACCTCTACATTACGCCACGTCAGGTTCAAGATTCAAGAGTTCACCGTAAACTAAATTCAAGGTTTTAATCTCTGTAATCTCAATCTCTGCAAAGCGTCCAAGCCAAGAGGCATCACCAATAAATGTTACTAAACGTGTATTGTCTGCGGTTCCTACCAATAAGTTTGGATCGTGCTTTGAAACGCTCTCAATGAGCACACGTTGGACAGTACCAAGCATAGCATCAGTTTTTTGGATACTTGACTGCTTAATCCATTGTTGAACTTTAGCCAAGCGCTCTTTTTTAACATCTTCAGGTGTTAAATCTTCCAGCTCTGATGCTGGTGTACCAGGACGTTTCGAGTAGATGAAACTATAAGAATGATCAAAATCTAAGTCTTGAATAAATTGATATGTCTCTTCAAAGTTAGCATCAGTTTCACCAGGGAAGCCAATAATAAAGTCTGAAGACAAATGCATATCAGGGCGTACCTGGCGTAATTTAGCAATCTTATCGATATAAACGTCAATCGTGTGGTTACGCTTCATCGCCTTCAATACATCATTTGAACCACTTTGAACTGGTAAATGAAGGTGAGAAACCATCTGTGGTAGGTCACGATAGCATTGGATAAGGTCATCATTGAATTCTAATGGATGAGATGTCGTATAGCGAATACGACCAATGCCTGGAATTTCCGCCACTAGACGAAGAAGATCAGCAAACGTACAGATTTCACCTTCGAATGTTTCTCCGCGGTAACCATTTACGTTTTGACCGAGTAAAGAAACCTCACGTACGCCCTTTTCCGCAAGACCAGCAATTTCAGCAAGTACATCATCTAGGGGACGAGAGACTTCCTCACCACGAGTGTATGGCACCACGCAGAATGAACAGTATTTTGAACAACCTTCCATAATCGATACGAAAGCTTTATAACCTTCAACGCGAGGTTCAGGTAAGAAGTCGAACTTTTCGATATCTGGAAATGAGATGTCTACCAGTTTGATTTTCTCTTTTTTCGGCTTTTCAATTTGATCCGTATGCTGATCAAGCATTTGTGGCAAACGGTGAAGTGTTTGTGGACCAAATACCATGTCGACATAAGGTGCACGTTTTTGGATATTGTCACCTTCTTGAGATGCAACACATCCACCTACACCAATCACCAAATCAGGATTTTTTTCTTTCAGCTTGCGCCAGCGACCTAATTCTGAAAATACTTTTTCTTGCGCTTTTTCACGAATTGAACAGGTATTCATTAAAAGAATATCTGCATCAGCAGGGTCTGTTGTTAATACATAACCGTGTGAATCACCTAGCAAGTCGGCCATACGATGACTGTCATACTCATTCATCTGACACCCTTGCGTTTCGATATACAGTTTTTTGACTGCACCATCGATGGCTGGGGTGTGCTGTGGCTGGGTAACAGTGTTTTCTGAGGCAGCTGGGGCACTATTCGGAATGAAGGTTTGAACCGTCATGAAGGCTCCTATCCTATAAAAAGGGATAAATATGTTCCGGTGAAGTATGGGGGAATCCCACACTCGATAAAAGCGAGCTATTTTACAGTATTTGTACTACGGGTTGAACAAATATATAAATCAGATCAAGTTTATGGATTTACAGTAAAAATACTTTAAAATAATAGTGGTTAATCAGCGCTTTACATAACAGAACAGTACTTGATCATTAGAGTATTTAAAATACATTTTA
Source organism: Acinetobacter sp. ANC_7682 (assembly GCF_056779795.1). Lineage (NCBI taxonomy): Bacteria > Pseudomonadati > Pseudomonadota > Gammaproteobacteria > Moraxellales > Moraxellaceae > Acinetobacter > Acinetobacter sp. ANC_7682. Next base: position 96,021 of record NZ_JBWYIQ010000006.1, read on the forward strand.
AAATTGCCAAGCGCTGCAAAAGAGTTGATCATGAAAAAAAGCATGTCCAAATGTAGCGACGAGTTAAAGTTGAGAAGAGAAGCGTGTTAAAAAAAGCAGTGAAGCAAAAACAGTTAAAACAATATTTAATGGGGCTGATAACACTAGGTTGTTTGCCCGTTGCTCATGCGGCTGAAGAGCAATTTAATGAGGCGATTAAATTTGCGAACTCGGGTAATACAGCTCAGCTCGAATATTATCGTTCTGCAATGCAAAATGATGCGCTTGGATATTATCCAGAATATTGGATGTTGAATAATAATTTAGGCTTCCAACCTGCAACGAATATTATCAGCTTTGCACAGCGCTATCCTCAATCTGCAATGGCTGAAAAATTAGCTGCTGATTATGTCGAAGAAAAGGTAAAACAAGCAGATTTCAAGACAGCTCAACCTGTTTTACCTTATGTCACCAATCCTGATCAAGCTGAAAGCTGTGCGGTTGCGCAAGTAAGAGCAAAAAATGGCGATACACTGGTATACGCTGAATATAAAGATGTCTGGCTTAAAACAGAATCACAGCCGGAATCGTGTAATGGTTTAGGTCGCTTAATGCTAAGTAGTCCCTTACTCACGACTACGGATCGTCAACAGCGCTTGTATGCGCAACTTAGAGCGGGGCAGTCTGGTCCAGCAATCGCAACAGCACAAACTCTGGGTTTAAACTTGTCATTAGCACAATTAAATCAAATTCAGGCAGATCCTTTGAATTATTTATGGTCTGCGACCAAAGGAACAACAGTAGATTATGCTTATTTGGTGTTTGCTTTAGGTCGTGCTGCAGATGCTGACTTGAACACGGCGCTTCAAAATCTTCCTCGTGTCGTGCAAGGTGTTCCTGCAGATGTTCAAAAGTATATGTACCGCACGGTGGCGTATATTGGAGGTACGACAGTGATGAAAAATAATTTTAATCCTGAAGTGCTGAAGAACTTTGATTACAGTTATGGCGTGCCTTTTACACCAGAAGAGGCTGAAATTTACGCGCGTCAAGCGATTCGTTTTGGTGATTGGGAAAGTGTGTTGCGCGCCATAGATAGTATGAGCGTTACGCAAAAACAAGAAGATCGCTGGCAATATTGGATGGCGAGAGCATATGAAAATCGTAAAGACCAAACTTCCAAGCAAGCTGCAAAAAGTATTTATCAACGATTAGCTGCCGCTGGCGATGATTATCACAATCTGTTGGCAAAAGACCATTTAGGTATTCGTTATAATGAAGCACATGATCGTGCTCAACCAAGCGCACAGGATATTCAACGTTTAGATCAAGATATTCACTTTAGACGTGCTTTTGCATTACGCAATATCAATGCTTCAGCAACTTACACAAATCGTGAATGGAATTGGGCTGTCCGCCAAGCTTATCTTAAGCAAGATGATGGTCTATTACTGGCTGCGGCAAAACGTGCCACAGAAATGGGGTGGTATGACCGTGCTATTTATGCGGCGGAAAGAACACTTAAACGTCATAACTATGCATATCGTTATGCGACACCACATCAAAATCTAGTGGTGACGCATAGTAAAAATGCAGGGATTGATCCTTCGTGGGCTTATGGTTTAATGCGTCAAGAAAGTCGCTTTGTAACCACGGCCCGTTCACATGTAGGTGCTGGTGGATTGATGCAAATTATGCCTGCTACAGCAAAAGATGTGGCACGAAAAATGGGTGAAACGTATAATCCTGCTGCATTATCAGATCCGAATACCAATATTCGTTATGGGACATATTACCTGTCAATGATTCAAGGTATGCTGAGTAACAGTCCAGTTCTAGCTACGGCTGGCTATAATGCAGGGCTGACTAGAGCACGTCGTTGGCAACCAGAGTTTAAAAGCATTGCGGCGGATCAATACACAGAGTCAATACCACTTCATGAAACACGTGACTATGTGAAGAAAGTTATGACCAATGCTGCTCATTATGGTGTTTTGCTTGGACAGGGGCCGCAAGCGATCGAAAGTCGTATGCCGCCTATTCCAGTAAGAAATACGCAATAGCATTTCAACTATTTTTGTGAGCTTTGATGAATCACACAAAACTGCTGTTTAGTCGTCAACACACTTACCTCCTCAGTAGTTTGAGCGTAGGGGCTTTGTTGTGTTCAGCAGATGTGATGGCATCAGGGAAAGGTTTACAAGGATATGTGCTTCAAGTACAGATGACACCTGCCATTTGTGCATTAGATCGAACAAAAGCGAAACACCGTAAATGCCTAGAAGGATATTCACTGACGATAAAGGGTCTTATCCCAGAAACCAGTCGTCATGATTGCCAAACGAGTTCATCTGCCACCTTGGCACCGCTACAGAAGAAGGTTGTTGCTAGGGTGATGCCTGATGAGCAGGCTAGAATTAGGCTGTGGGCCAACTATGGTGGTTGCGTTCCAATGAATGCCAGTCAGTATTTTCGTACCATTATTAATCATGCAGACCAATTAAAAGTTCCTGATTACTTAACAGGAGTGGATCGTAAAACAGTCTCTATCGCGACATTACGATCGCAATTCATCAAACTCAACCCAAAATTACCCAGCCAAGGTATTGAATTTCAATGCCAAAGTTTAAATGGTCGCCCGGTGTTAACGGGGGTTGAAATCTGTTATCGCACGAATGGTCAATTCAAGTCATGTGCGTCTGATATTGTCTCGACCTGCCCAAATACATTTGACATAGAGGGCGCCTACTAATTTATTTCCGCGAAGTTAATTTATATTTCCTATCAGACTTTTGTTGAAATTCATTCTCTTTTCAATGCATCTGTCAAAGTATTGGAGTACAATCTTCGCCGTTTATGATTATTAAGATTAGATAGAACAGCTATTTAATCGCATTGACTATCCTCTCAACTGGAGATAATTACATGAAGCAACCTGTTCGCGTTGCCGTTACTGGCGCTGCTGGTCAAATTGGTTACAGCCTTTTATTCCGTATCGCTAGCGGTGAAATGTTGGGTAAAGACCAACCAGTTATTCTTCAATTATTAGAAATTCCTGTTGAGAAAGCTCAACAAGCGCTTAAAGGCGTGATGATGGAACTTGACGACTGTGCTTTCCCATTGTTGGCTGGCATGATCGGTACTGATGATCCTAAAGTTGCATTCAAAGATGCTGACTACGCGCTTCTTGTTGGTTCACGTCCACGTGGTCCTGGTATGGAACGTGCTGACCTTCTTAAAGTCAACGGTGAAATCTTCATCGGTCAAGGTCAAGCGCTTAACGAAGTTGCTAGCCGTGACGTTAAAGTTCTTGTTGTAGGTAACCCTGCTAACACGAATGCTTATATCGCAATGAAATCTGCTCCAGATCTTCCAGCGAAAAACTTCACAGCAATGTTACGTCTTGACCACAACCGTGCGTTAACTCAACTTGCTCAAAAAGCAGGTGTTGCAGTTTCTGACATCAAAAACATGACAGTTTGGGGTAACCACTCTCCAACAATGTATGCTGACTACCGTTTTGCTAACGTAAACGGCGAAAGCTTAAAAGACAAAATCAACGATGCTGCATGGAATAAAGACGTATTCCTTCCAACTGTTGGTAAGCGTGGTGCTGCGATCATCGAAGCGCGTGGTCTTTCTTCTGCTGCTTCTGCTGCAAACGCTGCAATCGACCATATGCGCGATTGGGCTCTTGGCACAAACGGCGAATGGGTAACTATGGGTATTCCTTCTGATGGTTCTTACGGTATCCCTGAAGGCGTAATGTTCGGTTTCCCTGTAACTTGTGAAAATGGCGAGTACAAAATCGTTCAAGGTCTTGAAATTGACGAATTCAGCCGTGAGCGTATCAACTTCACGCTTAATGAGTTAGAAGAAGAACGTGCAGCGATTGCTGACATGGTTAAATAATTTAGTTTTCAACTAAATTAAAAAAGCACTCCGAATGGAGTGCTTTTTTAATGCACAAAACTTAACAATGCTTAAGAAATCCTTCTACATAGAACTGTGTATTGACATGTTATCTTGAACAAAATCATGAAAATTCAAGGAGCAATCCATGTTGGATATGGAAGTAAATCAAGAATTACTTTTTGAGCAATTGGGCTTAGATAGCTCACCTGAAGGGATTGATCAATTTATACAAACACATCGGCTTGATCCCAATACGCCGATGCATGAAGCTGATTTTTGGAACCCATCGCAACGCGATTTTATTATTAGTCATTGGAAAAAAGATAATGAATGGGCCATTGTCATTGACCAATTGAGTGAGCAGCTCACAAACGATACAAAGTGATGAAAATATAATCACAAATTGAAACAATAAACCCAGACCAAAAGCTGGGTTTTTTCATGGATTTCTTATAAGTTATTTAAATAATAATTTTATTAAAATCTGATAAGGGGAGTCTCTTGATGGAACATAAACCTTCCTTAGCGTTATTGTTTTCTCAATTGGGGTTGGCAAATAGTCCAGCGGCAATTGAACTCTATATCCGTACACATCAGCTTTCCGCTCAACAAAATTTACATGATGCACCATTTTGGAATAAAGGTCAGCGCGACTTCTTAATTAGTCATTTAGTACAAGATGATGATTGGGCAATATGGATAGATGAACTTAATCAACAGTTACATATGGATGCATATAAATTAAAAATGGCCTAAAAAAGCCCCTTTAATGGGGCTTTTTTTAATGCATCTTAGGTTTGGTTAACTGGATAAACCACTCTTGGTCATGAAATTGTTTGAAAGCAGGGTGAGTTCTTATCACCTCTAAATCATGATCAATAGTTTTAAAATATTTATTTAGCCAATGGCGTGTAAGTGCTGACTCTTTACGAGAAGCGCAAGCATAAGCCAGATTAAAATAAACATCACTATGATTGGTCGATGTTAATGATTTTAAAATTTGCTGAGTGATGATCGCAAATTTTTCATCTTGAGTAATCTCAAAATACATCATGTAGGCTCTAGCTAACATCAGGGTAAGATTAATATACAAACGCATTGGCATTTCTTCGAAATCTACTCGACCTTGTTCAAGAAGAACAATCGCTTCTTGAAGAAAATGAATTTGTTCCTGACGAAGCTTACTCATACTGACCAGCTCTAAACGCAATTCGGCACGTTCAAAGGCAAGCTCAGGCGTATTTTTTTGTAAGTAAAGTTGGTCTGTTTCACCAATGCGTTGAATAATTAGTTTGGTATTTGATTGCATGGATGAGTCCTCATCAGGTTTAAAACCTATATGGAGGCAACTTCGAAAAAATAAAGCGCTAAATTAAAGTTCGTGCGGTCCTTAACCAAGCTGTAATCGAAAGACGTTGTTGGTGTGCAACAAGAACTTCATGTAATAAATCGCTTTGAAATAGAGCGATGCGATTAGGTTTGGGTTCAATAATATGCCACTGATTATTCTTATCTTGTAGCTTTAGTTGACCACCCCAATGCTGATGCCATTCCTCATGCAGATAAAAAACTGTCGACATCACACGACCATTTTTGCCTTGAGGGTTGTCTCGATGTAAAGCATAGAAATCACCAGGATTATAACAAGCGAAGTGGGCTTCGACTTCTTGAATGCCTAAATAAAATGCACGATTTAATTCCTGAGAGAGTAAATCTAAGGTTTTTATGTGTTGATGGGAAATTGATAGTTTTGGATCTAACCACAAAATGTGATCGCTGCGGATTGTGCTGACAATGCCATTTTGAATTGCTGCATTTCGAAAATCATCAAGATGGATTTGGCATTCATTTACAACGTTTTTTAAATAGCTTGGTGGGTATGCATGATCGATGATACTGAAGCCATGTTGATCTAAATCATCAAGGATTTGATCAACATTCCAATCCCCTGGGATGACAACTGCTTCCATATTTATCTCGCTATTTACTGTATAAAAAAAAGGTCAGCTATTTTAGAGTAATAATCGATTCTGAATGAAACACTTTTTCATGTTAAAATGATTGTTGATCTTAGGAATAATTGAAACATGAATTACCGTCACCATTTCCATGCTGGAAACTTTGCCGATGTCATGAAGCATGTATTGTTGCTTCAGATTTTGTCACGTCTTAATCAAAAAGATAAGCCGTATCGTTACATTGATACACATGGTGGTGCAGGTAAATACGATTTATCAACGTCTGCAGCACAGAAGTCGGGAGAGTTTTTAAATGGTATTCACCGTTTAGTTAAACTCGATGACTCAATTAAGCGTAATGCCCCTGAAGGTGTTAAGCAATATCTTAAAGTTGTAGAAGATATGCGTGCAGGTGCCGGAAAAGGCGCTTATCCGGGTTCGCCATGGTTCGCTTTGGAAGGAATGCGCGAAACAGATAAAGCAACAATTTTTGAGATGCAACGAGATGTATTTCAGCAACTTTATATGAATGTGCGTGATCGTCGTGCAGGTTTGCATGAGCGTGATGCTTATGAAGGTTTGCTCGGTGTGATTCCTCCTAAAGAAAAACGTGGATTGGTCATGATTGATCCACCATATGAGGTGGAGCGAAAGGATTTTCCGCAGTTAGTTGAACTCATCGCTACGGCATATAAGAAATGGCCTACAGGCATATTTGCAATTTGGTACCCAATTAAAGACCGCGCAATGATTGATCGTTTTGAGAAAAAAATGATTAAGACTGGTATTCGCCGTCAATTGGTTTGTGAAGTATGTGTATGGCCAGACGATACACCTGTAGGATTAAACGGTTGTGGTTTATTGGTGATTAATCCACCTTGGAAGTTTTCTGAAGATGCAGATGAAGCATTGCAATGGCTTTTCCCGCACTTAAGAATGAGTGAAAATGGTGGTCATGCTGCCGTTCGTTGGTTGGTCGGCGAATAAGAATATTGAGAGATAAGGCTACAGTTAGGACGAATGACAATGACAAATATAAATAAACCTGAAACTGAATCTTCTCCAAGAAATGTTCCGGGCTTTGATGGTATTACTTTCGAAGTTGAAGAAGAGGAACATACACAAGAAGGGCAAAAGGTTAAGCGTCGTGGGATTTATCTGTGGCCAAATCTGATTACTACTGCGGCATTGTTGTCAGGGTTTTACTCAATTATTGCAAGTATGAATGGCGAATTCACACAAGCCATTTATGCCATTTTTATCGCTGCTTTATTTGATGGTTTAGATGGTCGGGTCGCACGAGCAATTGGAGCGCAAAGCCCTTTTGGTGAGCAGTTTGATTCATTATCAGATATGTTAGCATTTGGTGTTGCGCCTGCAATTTTGATGTATAGCTGGAGCCTCCATGATCTCGGTCGAATCGGTTTGGCTGCATGTTTTGTCTATACTGCTTGTGCTGCATTCCGATTGGCACGTTTCAATGTGCAAATAGGTGTGGTTGATAAACGCTATTTTATTGGTGTAGCTAGTCCTCTAGCCGCAGTAATGATCATTTCTTTGGTTTGGGTGGGGCGTGATTTCCCTGAAATTTTTGTCCTATCTGATCCAATGATTCAGACGATAAATGCAGTCATTATTATTGCAGTTGGCTTGCTGATGATTTCGAATATTAAATACTATTCGTTTAAAACCGTAGATCGTAAACGTGTGCCGTTCGCAGTCTTGCCTATTGTTGTGTTTATCTTTGCTGCGATTACATACAATATTCCTGTCGGTATTTTAGTGCTCTCGATAATTTATGCACTTTCAGGTTTCGTCACTACATTTTTGGCTCGAGAAAAAACAATATAAATAAAAAAAGGAGTTTGGTATGCAGTTGTTGATGAGTTTAGCGGACGATTCAAAACAGCTGAATCAGGCTCCTTTTCCTCTTCGGTTGGATTATCACGGTCCACGAGGAATCTATAAAATTATTCATCAAGGATTGATGATTCCAGGATTACCATCTCCACTTCATTATTTTAATTTTTTAACCATTATCGGACAGCCGAATGTTCCAATGCTGCGTAATGATTATGCAATTAAAACAAAAGCCTTGGATACTGTTTCACTCATTACGAGCATTAGTCCACATATGGTTGGACATTTTAATGGCTATTCAATCATCAATGATTGCGAGATTAAAGAGAATAAATTTGTATTTGGACAAAGAGAACAACTAGAAGGCTCAATTCCAAACTTCAAATTAATAAGAAAGGACAATGAACTTTCCGTTGATCTGAATATTCAAACTCAACCAATTATTTCGCACTTTACCAAACTAAAATTAGGTTTATTTGATCACTGGTCATTAGTGTGTCAATGCAAAGGAACAGTAACCTATAAAGAACAAACATATAAAATTGACCAGTTAGGATCATTTGAATTTGCCAGAGCGATCAATATTCCTTATCTACCGCTTCATTTTTTTACCTATCAAATAATTAACTTAATCGACCAAAGACAGTTACTTCTTGCTCATATACGCAATGGTTTAAATCAAATTGTACAATCAAGAATGTATTTAAGAGATTTAAAAACTCAGACATCTGAAATGTTTGATGATGTTTATTTCAAAGTTCATCGTGTATACCCAAAAGTAAAAACCCCTAATGGGCATGAGATGTATTTAGCGCGCGTATTTGAATGGTCATTTGAAAATAAAAAAAGAAAAATAATCGTGAAAGGTGAAAGTCGTGGAGATTTTAAATTCGGTGTTGCCGCAGGTTATGTCGGTAGTTTTAGTTATGAGGTGCAGATTGACGGAATTCAAGAAGAGGGGCAATCTGGGTATTGTGAATATATAGATTGCCGTAGTTTAAAGTGGCAAGAAATTAATAAAGATGAAAAATTAATGGATAATTTTGCAAGTATTGTGCCATGTACGCTTAAAAAATAGCTAAAAAGCATAAAAATCACGTAAATTGAACAATAAATATCCAGTTAATCATATTTTATTTAAATATTTAAAAAAACATGGTTGCATTGGGGGAGGAATGCTGTAGAATGCACATCCATCGGCGGTGATGTTAATTAAAACTTGTTGAAAAACAAGGATTTAGCTGAATAGGTTGGATCTAAGTTTTGAGAATGAGTTAGAAAATAAATTAACATTGCTAGTTGACTTTCTGAAAAGAAAGGGTAATATAGCCGACCTAGCTTGATGCTGACGAAGCATTAAGAAGATCATTAAGAGATTATGAAGAACAACTTGTGTGGATTTTTACTGGTTGATTGATCGATATATATTATCATTGATGATTGGTAGAAATTTCTCGAAGTTTATTTGAGCAAATTTTTTGTCAGTAATTGATGAGCCAAGATTGGTACCCTTTAGGTACTATTGATTTT
>NZ_JBWYIQ010000007.1:0-97610 GCF_056779795.1 Acinetobacter sp. ANC_7682
GAAATAGACGGAAACGCTTTGGTCTAAGAATGAATTTAATTGCTGGAATGGTGAATTGGATGCTCTTAAATTAACTTTCGCAAGAGATCTAATGTATAAAACACATACATCAATGCGCATAATTCAAAATAATTCTCCGGATTAAATGAAAAAATAATAAAATTGATACGTAAAAAGCTCGATTAAAGATTATATTTGCAACATCCTATTCTAATTACTTGTTATTCAAATGCTTAAGGTACTGTGAAGTCATTATCATGAAAAAAACTCTACTTGCAGTCAGTTTAATTGCGCTTAGCCCGATGAGCTTTGCATTGAACCTCGTTGAAGCCTATGAGCGAGCAAAGCAAACCGATCCAAATTGGCAAGCCAACGTGTTGCAGTATGAGGCTGATCAGTTAAATATAGGTTTAGCAAAAGGTAATTTGCTACCGACAGTAACCGTTTCAGGAAATGTGACGCGTAAAAACCAAGATGTAAATCGTTCAAGTACAGAATCGAATCCTTTTTTTAATAGTTCTGACCTGATCGCATCGACATCGACCACTCGTCAAATTGCGATTACTGCACGACAACCCATTTTCAGAATGGATGCTTGGCAGGGATATAAACAGGTAAAAACCTCAGTTCAACTGAGTGAAGTCACTTTAAAACAGCAACAGCAACAACATATATTGAATGTCTCTGAAGCTTATTTTAATGTACTACGTCAACAGGCTTTAACGCTCACTAACGCTCAAGAAGAAAAAGCATTATTCGAGCAGCTCAATATGATGAATGCCAAACTCAAAGAAGGTTTAGTTGCTGAAAGCGATGTGAGCGAAGCGAATGCACAATATCAAAATGCGCGAGCAAATCGAATTGCGACAGGTGTTCAATTAATCTTGGCACAAGAGCAACTTGCTCAGTTGATTGGACCTTACCAAGAAAAGCTCGCTGTTTTAAGTGATGATTTCGAGTATCAAAAGCCTGTACCGAATATCATGAGTGAATGGACTAAATTAGCTCAAGAACAGAATCTTGAAATTCTACAAGCGCGTTTGCAACGTCAATATGCCAATGATCAGCGACGTGTAGAGCAAGCGGCGCTTTATCCTCAAGTCGAAGCAGTAGCCACTTATGGTTATAGTGAACAGTCACCACAAACAGCTATATCAAGTGATGGGAAATTTGATCAGGTGGGTGTAGAAATGAACTGGAATGCCTATACCGGTGGACGAACTAAAATTAATATTGATAAAGCGACAAAAAATGTTGAAAAGTCGGAACGCCAATTAGAAGCTGCGATACGTAAAGCAACCACAGATGCTAAAAAATCTTACCTACAAATTGATATGGATAGTGCTACATTGCAAGCGCGCAAAGCTGCCATGGATTCTTCCGCATTAGTCGCGAAAGCATCCCAAGCTCAGTATGATGAAGGGCTTAAAAGTATGGTTGATGTGTTGCTTGCACAAAGAAATGCTTTTGCAACGCGATTAGATTTTGTGAATGCTCAATATGATTATGTGTTGAATGTGTTGAGGTTGAAGGCTTCTGTGGGTCAATTGAATGAAAATGAGCTTCGTCAAATGAATGCATGGTTAGTTGAAAAATAGAATAAATTGATTGTTTTGTCATCAAATATTCACAATTGATATGCTTTAATATGGCAAAAATTTCAATCCATTCACGCTGTGTGGAGTAATAAGACTTTGAGCTCTAATAATCCTGTACTTAGCCACCATATTTCTTCTCAATTTAACGAAGATTTGCAAGATGTCCATACCAAATTTATGGCGATGGGTGGTTTGGTTGAGCAACAAGTTGCTAATGCCATTCATGCTCTTTTAGACACCAATGTGAATTTGGCTGTAGATGTCCAATTTCAGGATAATACGGTAAACCGCTACGAGCGTGAAATTGATGAAGGCTTGACTTTGATTTTAGTACGCCGTCATCCTGCTGCAAGTGATCTGCGTATGGTGATTGCAATGAGCAAGGCCAATACCGATTTAGAACGTATAGGTGATGAAGCAGCTAAAATTGCACGTATAGCCCAAAATCTATGTGAAGAAGGTGAGTCACCTCGTGGTTATATGGAAACACGTCATATCGGTAACCAAGTTCGAGTAATGATTCATGATGCATTGGATGCATTTGCACGCGTTGATGCAGAGCAAGCACTAAAAGTATTGTTGGCTGATGCAGATATCGATCGTGAATATCAATCTGCTACACGTACATTAATGACTTACATGATTGAGGATCCTCGTCATATTTCTCGTGTTCTGAATGTCATGTGGGTGCTGCGATCTCTAGAGCGTATTGGTGACCATGCGCGTAATATTTCTGAACAAGTGATTTATATGGCTAAAGGCTACGATGTTCGTCACACCAGTGTGGAAGAGATTGAGGAAAAAGTTCAAGGTAATCATTAAAATAGAATTCGTCTCAAACACAAAAAACCTCGAATATCGAGGTTTTTTATGTGGACACTAAACTTGAGTTCTGTAAAACATATAGACAAAAAAATTCCTAGATTTTGGGGGAAATCTAGGAAGGAAAACTGATGAAACAGTACGCTGTTATTATTATTTGTTCACTCATAATCTTGCTATGAAATAATAATATTTAAATTATGTGTAAAGTTCAGCTATAAAAGTGTGATTTTGTGTAATTTAATATTAATAAAATGTAAGCTAGTTCACACTTAAGTATCTTATTCAATCCTGCCTATTTTATTGGTTTATGTCAATTATCATGATGATTTAAAAGTATTTTAGAATCATTGAAATAAAAAAAGCCCTGAATATCAGGGCTTTTTTCAAATTCATACTTATGCAGATTTTGCTTCAGCAGGTGCAGATAACATATGACCTGTTTCTTCAAAATTAGAATGCCAAGAGAGCGCTTCTGTAAGTAGGTGAGGGGTTTGTCCACCTTTAGCACATGCACGATCAAAATAGTCGTTTAATGCATCTTTATACAATGGGTGAACACAGTTATCAATGATTGCACGTGCACGTTCGCGCGGTGCAAGACCACGTAAATCAGCAAGACCTTGTTCAGTCACAAGAACGTCTACGTCATGGCCTGTGTGATCTACGTGAGATGCCATCGGCACTACAGATGAAATGTCACCGCCTTTAGCGATTGATTTAGTCACGAAGATTGCGATATGCGCATTACGTGCGAAGTCACCTGAACCACCAATACCATTCATCATTTTTGAACCACATACGTGTGTAGAGTTCACATTGCCGTAGATGTCAAATTCAAGCGCAGTATTGATCCCGATAATCCCTAAACGGCGTACCAATTCTGGGTGGTTTGAAATTTCTTGAGGGCGTAATACAAGTTTGTCTTTGTATTGCTCAAGATTGTTGAATACTTTTTCACCATAACGTGCAGAAAGTGTAATTGATGAGCCAGAAGCGAATTTCATTTTACCAGCATCAATTAATTCAAAAGTACAGTCTTGAAGTACTTCTGAGTACATGATGAGATCTTCAAAATTCGATTCTTTAAGACCCGTTAATACCGCATTGGCAATTGAACCAATACCTGCTTGTAATGGACCTAAATTTTTAGGAAGACGTTCTTCAGCCACTTCTTTTTCAAAGAATTCGATTAAGTGGTTTGCAATTGCTTGAGTCTCATCATCTGGTGCAGTTACTGTTGATGGAGAATCATGGAATTCGCTGTTAAATACGATGCCAACAATTTTAGCAGGATCGATATTAATTGCGTGTGTACCAATACGCTCATCGACTTGAGTGAGTGGAATCGGCTGACGTGTCGGACGATAAGATGGGATATAAATATCGTGCAAGCCTTCGAATGCTGGGCTTAAATTTGTGTTAATTTCAACAATTACTTTTTCTGCAAAGATTGCAAAGCTTGCTGAGTTACCTACTGAAGTAGTTGGAATGATGCCACCATCTTCAGTAATTGCTACAGCTTCGATGACTGCAATATCAGGCTTTTTCAATTGTTTATTACGCATTTGTTCAACAGTTTCTGACAAATGCTGATCAATAAACATTACTTCGCCTTGATTGATCGCCTTACGCAAAGTATTGTCGACTTGGAAAGGTAGACGACGAGCCAATACGCCAGCTTCAGTTAACTGTTTATCTAAGTCATTACCCAAAGACGCACCAGTGATTAAAGTGATCTTTAAAGGGTTTGTATGAGCGCGTTTTACCAATGCCAATGGAACTGCTTTAGCTTCACCAGCACGCGTGAAACCACTCATACCTACGGTCATGCCATCTTCAATAAACGTTGAAGCTTGTTCAGCTGAAATGACTTTTTCATGAAGTGACTCTAAACGAATGCGATCTAAAGACATGGTTTACTCTTCTCTTGATATTCTGGATCTGGCACCGATTGTACCGATCAAGCGAGCCATTTTGCATACCTGTTAGGCTAAGGTCTAATTTTTTCAAAAAATGCGGATATAAAGATATATTATGGTTTGTAAGATATTGTTTTTTATATTTAATTTTCATTGTGGTGAATAATTAAACCAATTCAACCGTTCAACTATTCACCATTCATCAAAATCGTTCGGTGATGGTTTGCCTGATTTTATCTAAGGTGCTATTGGTTGAAATATCAGCAACTTGAGGTGTTGAACGGGGCAGTAGAATGATAGCTTCAAGACCTCCTTCAGGACGATTATGAATTTTTAATTCACCTTCGTGAATATCTACAATTCGTTTCACAATGGCTAATCCGAGACCACTCCCTTGGATGGTACGTGCTTCATTGCCACGTACAAAAGGTTGCATAAGGTCTTCAATTTGATCTTCTGGGATTCCATCACCGTGATCAGCAACACAAATTTTTAGATGATCTCCCTCGACTTTCGCACTTAGTTCAATGGGTTCAGCACCATAACGCTTAGAATTATTAATTAAGTTACCAATTAAGCGCTTGAGGGAAAGCGAACGCGCAGTAATCAGTGGGAGTTCTTCTGGTTCAAAGCGAATATCCAGGGGTTTAAACTGAATAACTAATTCTTGCAAAAGGGTATTGATATTGGTTTCTTTTAGGTCTTCATCTGAACCATCACGCATGTAAGAAATAAACTGATTAAGAATGGCATCCATATCATCCACATCAAAGATTAAGCCTTCTTTCAAGAAGTCATCATCTGACATCATTTCAGCACTCAGTCGAATTCGAGTGAGCGGGGTTCTTAAATCATGTGAAATACCAGCCAACATAATTTGACGATCACGTTCAGTGAGCTCCAATGTATAAATCATATGATTAAAGGCTTGGTTGACTTGGCGGATTTCCAAAGGTCCGTGGTTCGTCTCAAGATAGGGGGCTTTTCCAGTTTTACTATAGCTATTTGCTGCATTTTGAAGTCGGCGTAGTGGGCGATTGAGCTGTCTCACTAAAGTTAAGATAATCATGGCTGAAATCAGCGGTACGCCAAGAAACCATGCCAAAATCAATTCGGGGCTATAATTCGCATAAGTTTTTAACGGCTCTTGAACCCAATTCCCGTCCATTTCTGGAGTTTGAATCCAAATACGTGGACTGGGTTTAAATTGGAAATAGACAGTGACTTCAGGTACGTCGAGTTCTTTGGCTAATCGTTTTTCAACTTGATTCGTAAAGAATTCAGCGATGACTTTGTCACGCTGGTTGGGGAATGCAGCAGGGTCTGTAACGTATTCAATTCCAACACGCTGTTTTAACCATGTGTCAACCTCAAGTTCAGTGTCACCATGAAAAATTCGAAGGTCAGGGTTGTTGATAATTTCGAGTTCAACTGCAAGGTAGCGTGCATGCTGTTGAATCTCTGGCAAATAGAGGGTTTTCCAAAAAAACCAAAGTGACATAAACAGACTAAAGAACACCACAAAAACAACCAAAACTGTTGTTCTCATTGCAGCGGAGCGCGGCTTGATTTTGTCAAGAAAGCGTTCCCATTTCGTTCGTTTTCGCTCTGAATACGCAACAAACTCATTAAATTTTTGTGGGTCAATAGGATCAAGTTTCACGGTCTAACCTGAGAATTTGGGCTTAAAAAGAATAAGTGCATGTAATTGTTCAATACATAAAATAAAGACCCCGACATCATTGATGGCGGAGTCCATTGTTTAAAAATTATTCTGCACCATCTGGTACGAATACGTATCCCACACCCCACACCGTTTGAATATAGCGTGCACGAGCCGGATTTTCCTCGATTAAACGACGTAAACGAGAGACTTGAACATCAATAGAGCGTTCCATTGCTCCCCATTCACGACCACGTGCCAAATTCATTAATTTATCACGTGTCAACGGTTCACGAGGATGTTGCACCAATGCTTTGAGTACTGCGAATTCACCAGTAGTTAAGGTCACCACTTGACCCTCACGAGTCAATGTTCGAGTCGATAGATCGAGTGACCAAGGACCAAATGAAACCACTTCAATATTCTGGCTTGGTGCCCCAGGAACCTCACGCACTTGTCGACGTAGTACAGCTCGGATACGAGCTAACAATTCATTTGGGTTGAATGGTTTTGGTAGATAGTCATCAGCACCTGCTTCAAGCCCTGCAATACGATCAGAGTCGCTACCACGTGCAGTGAGCATAATAATAGGCGTGTCGATGTTAGACTGCCTTAAACGACGACAAATGCTTAAACCATCTTCTACAGGAAGCATAAAATCTAAAACGATGAGCGAGAAAAGTTCACGTTGTAATAACCGATCCATTTGCGTGGCATCATGTGCGGTTTTAACCACAAAACCTTTATCTTCTAAAAACCGTTGTAAAAGGGTACGAAGACGCACATCATCGTCGACGACCAGAATGCGTTCAACTCTGTCAGTGTCATTGTGTACTACATCAGTATTTTCAGCAGGTACAACTAAACTCATGATGCACTCCCTTAAAAGTTGTATTTATAAATATTCATTTGTCTCAGTATAATGCCTAAGTTCTTGTTAAGACTATGTATCAAATTGCTCAAAATTACAATTTTAAGTGTGTTCTGAAACCAAATCACAACATGTATTGACCTGTTTTTAGGCAAATAATATAAAATAAAATCGCTATTCAATATGAAGCTAATTTGAAGTGCTATTGAAAGCAAGAAATTTACATCAAAATCAGAAAAATAAAGTGATTTTAAAGAGTTAAATGTTTTAGTTCATTGTCAAAGTGATGACACAATGACGCATTACACTCAAATAATTGATCAGAGACTTCACCTGAAGATTTTTCTCTGGGAGGTAAAACTAGAAAAATTGAGACTTTTATTTAAAATTTCATTGCAAATATTCAAAACAATTGTGGATTTTATAGTCTCGGTCTTTATAATCACTAACTTTTAGTCCTTATCCTTGTGGAATTTAACACGATGACTGACTTAGTTCAGCAGTTGGCAAGTGAACTTGCCGTACGTCCAAACCAAGTAGAAGCTGCCATTAAGCTGATTGATGAAGGTTCTAGTGTTCCATTTATTGCACGTTACCGTAAAGAAGTAACTCAAGGCTTAGACGATACGCAGTTACGTCAACTGGATACCCGATTAACTTACCTTCGTGATTTATTTGAACGCCGTGAAAAGGTCATTGAATCACTGAAAGAACAAAATAAACTCACGGATGATTTGTTAGCTCGCGTCAATGCCGTTGAAACAAAAAATGCATTAGAAGAAATTTACGCACCGTATCGTCCAAAACGTACGAGTAAATCATTTAAAGCAAAAGAGGCTGGTTTAGGCCCAATCGCTGAAAAAATCTATAATGAAAATGTTGAACCTGCAGAAGCTTTAGCAGGATTTAATCATGAAGATTATCCTGATTTAGAGAGTCAATTAGACGCTGTTCAGCATATTCTCATTGATGACTGGGCACAAAATATTGCACTCACGACAGAGCTTAAAGCGATGTTTGCAAAAACAGCAGTGTTGAAAAGCTTAGTTGCTAGTGAAGAGAAAAAAGAAGTTGGTAAAAAATTCCGTGACTACTTCGATTTTTCTGAAAATTTAAACAAAGTTCCATCACATCGCTTATTGGCAATGTTACGTGGACGTCAAGAGAATGTACTCGGTCTAAAAGTTGATGGTGAAAATGATGCTCCTTTGGCGCGCATTGAAACTGAATACAATCTTGATCAAGTTCAACCTCAAGCCCGTCAAGATTTTCTGAAGCAAACTGCAAAATTATTCTGGCTCGGCAAAGTCCGCCCTACAATTGAGCATTCACTTCTGACAGAAAAGCGTTTGGCTGCTGAAGCAGAAGCAATGCAAGTATTTGCAGAAAATTTACGTCATTTGCTTTTATCAGCACCAGCAGGTTCGCGTACTACTTTAGGTGTGGATCCTGGTATCCGTACGGGTGTGAAATTGGCTGTCGTGAATGCATCTGGAGATGTATTGGCACACAGCACGATTTATCCTTTCGCACCTAAAGAAGATAAAGAAGGTTCGATCAATGAATTGGCACGTTTATGTCGTGAATTCAATGTTGAGCTAATTGCTATTGGTAACGGTACCGCGAGTCGTGAAACAGAAGCTGTTGTTGCGGAAATGATGGCTGCTCATGCTGATCTTAAATTAACGCGCGTGTCTGTATCTGAAGCTGGTGCTTCAGTATATTCAGCATCTGAATTGGCTTCACAAGAATTACCAGATTTAGACGTATCGATTCGTGGAGCAGTATCTATTGCGCGTCGTTTACAAGATCCATTGGCTGAACTTGTGAAGATTGATCCTAAATCAATTGGTGTAGGTCAATATCAACATGATGTGAATCAAACAGGCTTGGCAAAAACGCTTGAAGCTGTAGTGGAAGACTGTGTGAACTCAGTTGGTGTAGATGTAAATACAGCATCTTCAGCGATTTTGGGTTACATCGCAGGATTAAACAAATCTATAGCACAGCAAATTGTAGACTACCGTAAAGAGAATGGTCGTTTTGATAATCGTCAAGATTTGAAAAAAGTACCACGCTTAGGTGAACGTACTTTTGAGCAAGCTGCGGGTTTCTTACGTATTCAAGATGGTTCAGAGCCATTGGATGCTTCAGCAGTTCATCCTGAGTCTTATGGTTTAGTCAACAAGATTGTTGAAGCGAAAGCGACCACTGTAAAAGATATTATTGGCAATACTGAAATCATTCGTCAGGTTAAACCTGAAGAGTTTGTTGATGACAAATTTGGATTACCAACGATCCAAGATGTTTTGGCGGAGCTTGAAAAACCAGGTCGTGATCCACGTCCAGAGTTCCGTACAGCGAAGTTCCGTGATGACATTACTGAGGTTTCACAACTGACTGAAGGCTTAGAGCTTGAAGGTGTAGTGACCAATGTAACGAACTTTGGTGCATTTGTTGATGTTGGTGTTCATCAAGATGGTTTGGTTCATATTTCAGAACTAGCGAATGAATTTATTTCTGATCCACATAAGTTTGTGAAACCAGGGCAAATTGTTCAAGTGCGTGTGTTACAAGTTGATGTGGAACGTAATCGTGTGAATTTATCGATGCGTCCTGCAGGATCTGAAGCACCTGCGAAGGCACCGCGCCAGCCACGTCGTGAAACTCAAGGCCAGCAAGAGCAACGTGGTGAGCGTAAACCACACGCGAAGCGTCCTCAGCAAGCACGTCCACACGGTGATCGCCCACAACATGCGAAAAAACCTCAGCAGCAGAAACCACAAGAACCGAAGATTGGTGGTTTAGGTGCATTATTATTACAAGCAGGGGTTAAAGGTTCGAAGTAATCTTTAATCAGGTAAAAAACCTCCCATATGGGAGGTTTTTTTATGCTTATGTTTTTAAATAAATGAAGAACATCAAGGTGATTTATTTTAAATGTAAACTTTAAGATGGTATAAAACAACAAGAAAAACTTAATAATCAATTCATCACTTCAAAATTATTTTTAACTTTATAAGTCATATAATTAAGAGAAATTAAACATGAGTATATCTCAAAATGAAGAGCTGAAACCTCGATTTTATAGTCGTGATTTGCTCTCAGGTCTGGTTGTTTTCCTTGTTGCACTTCCGCTTTGTTTGGGCATAGCTCATACATCAGGTGCACCACTCATTTCAGGCATTATTGCTGGGGTGATTGGTGGAATCGTTATTGGTTTTTTTAGTGGCTCTCATATCAGTGTATCTGGTCCCGCTGCAGGCTTAGTGGCGATCGTATTGACCCAAATTGAATTACTACAAGGTAATTATCAAGCCTTTTTGTTCACATTTTTTTTAGCTGGAATTTTACAAATATTATTTGGTATTTTTAGGTTAGGCGTTTTCTCAAACTTCGTACCCACCAATGTGATTTTGGGATTACTTGCCGCGATTGGTCTATTACTGATTATCAGTCAATTACCTAAATTGATTGGTTTGGACGTCAAAGGATTTGCTTTGATTGATCAATGGTCAATTCAATCTGTACTGAGTCATATTGATATTGGCTCAGGATTAATTGGTCTAAGTTGTATTGCGTTAATCCTACTGTGGGATAGTAGTAAATTAAAAAAAACTGCCGCTGCCTTCGGCCTTGATTGCGGTGATATTTGCTGCACTTCTCAACTTAATCATGTTGAAAATCGGCTCTCCATATGCAGTAAACCTTCAACAATTGATTAATCTTCCGAATATCTTTTCTGGTTCAGAAACGATTTTCCAGTTTCCAGATTTTTCGTATTGGAATAATAGTTTAATTTATACGGGTGCAATTACATTAGCGGTGGTGGCTTCTCTTGAAACACTGTTGAATTTAGAAGCTGCGGATAAGATGGATCCACAGAAGCGTTCATCACCACCGAATCGTGAATTATTTGCACAGGGTGTTGGAAACTCTATATCAGGATTGATCGGTGGTATGCCGATTACTTCAGTCATTGTTCGTAGTTCAGTGAATGCAACCAGTGGAGCTAAAACTAAATTTTCTGCAATCTTTCATGGTTTTTTACTGATTGTTGCAGTGGTGGCTCTCACTCCATTAATCAATGCGATACCGCTATCTTCATTGGCAGCAATCTTAATCTTGACTGGATTTAAATTGGCAACACCAAGCCTATTTAAACGGATTTATGCGCAAGGTTGGAAACAATTTTTACCTTTTATTGTCACGGTAGTTGCAATCATTGCAACTGATTTACTGAAAGGCATCATGATTGGTCTAGTGATCAGTTTATTGATTATCTTACAGAGTCATTTACACCGTGGTGTACGTGTGATCCATGAAAAACACTTGCATGGTTCACTTACCCGTATTGAATTAGCACCGAATTTAAGTTTTTTAAATCGTGCCGCACTCGTCACCGCTTTAGAAAAAGTTAAACCGCATGAAAATGTGCTAATCGATGCATCCAATACCTATTATATTGATCCAGATATCTATCAAATTATTAAGGACTTTCAAAGTGAAGTGGCGGTAAAGCAAGGGATAAAAGTTAATTTACAAGGTTTTAAAGCACATTATCCAGAAATAAAAGAGGACGAGCTCGATCTTGATGTGAGTACGCAAGAACTCCAAAAACAGCTCAGTCCTGATCAAGTTTTACAGATGCTAAAAGACGGGAACTTGCGTTTTATTAATCATCAGCGTTTACACCATAATATTGCTCGCCAGATTCAAGTCACGTCAAATGCAGGGCAACATCCTATTGCTGCAGTGTTGGGTTGTATGGATTCTAGAGCTCCGACAGAGCGCATTTTTGATGTAGGAATCGGTGATTTATTCAGTTTGCGTATTGCTGGAAATATTGCTGGTCAAAAAGTCGTGGGCTCTTTAGAGTTTGCATGTAAAACCAAGGGTTCAAAACTGATCGTGGTATTGGGGCATACGGACTGTGGTGCGGTAGGATCTGCTTGTCATTTATTTGAGCAAAAAGTGGATTTGAGTCAACTAAAAGATACACCGAACGTTCAGCATTTATTGAAGCCGATTATGCAGGCGGCGGAAACAGTCAAAAATGATATGAGTAATTATCAACTTACAACCAATTTTATTGATGCCGTGACTGTGTTAAATGTGCGAAATAATATTAATTATATTATTAAAAATAGTGATACGCTAAGAGACATGATTGAGCGTAAAGAGATTGGGATTGTTGGCGCAATCTATGATGTGAAATCTGGTCAAGTCAACTTTTTATCTTAAATGATCTCATTTCATCAGTAAGTGATATTAAAAACCTCCCAAATGGGAGGTTTTTAATTTACCCATTAATCATGGGGACAATCCAGCTGGTTAAGATCAATAAAATCCCGAGATGACCTAATTTTCGTGAAATTTTTACGAATTTTGGAACTGATTGTTCGATCTTTTGTGCATAGTCTTGTAGGTTGGCAGCTTTAGTTTGGCGGCTATGCCACAAGAATACGGCAAGATCGATACAGATGAGAATAGTGCCCACATCAGCAACAACGTCTAAAACTTTAAATTCTTGAGTATAAAAACCGAGAGTAACTTGATAAATGAGGAATATCGCAAATGCGATGGCTGCACATTGCAGCACTAAAGCTAAACCACGCATAAGTACAAAGCATAAAATCAATAAGATGCAAGTTTTATAACATAACTCTGCCGCCTAACGAATGATCTCAAAATTTTTTTTACGCCTAGATTTGAACCCAATCATGATTAGCACTAAATAAGATTCGGTAAGATCAAGCTGAATGCAATAGTGCCTAAACCTATTTTTGACAAATGATATGCATAAGACTTTGGTGCTTTGGCATGATTCATCTGCTGTTGATCCAATTCAGTTTTATTTTGAGCATCGGCTGGTTTTATGTTGAATCCCAGCTCAAGCAAAATTAAAAATAAACCTAGCTGTAATAAGGTGTCGAATGAGTAATGTTGCTGAATAATCATGCTCATGATTTGAGTAAAAATCAAAACAGCAACTGCTAGAAAAAATAATCTAAAAAAATAAATTTGAGCCATGACAAACTCCTATTTTATGTTTTGATCATGGCGTTTAATTCTTAAAGAATAATTAAAATCACCCAGTGAAAATGTAACAAGATCATCTCACAAAGTACTTAAATTAACTTGTTCGATCACCAATGTTCGCCAGGAAATAGTCGGGCATATGCACGCTGTACAATGTTTAATTTCTCTTGGCGACCGACAGAAGCAGTAGAGCTTGGAAATAAATTAAATCCAATCGACATCAATTTATTATTAATATCAGGTGCAATCGCATAAGTAATTGATGCAAGTTTTCCAAGACCAGTCGCTACCTTTTTCGGACGGTTTACAATAGCACCAGCGATTAAATCTGCAGCTTGATTCGGTGAAAGTGCTGGCACGTATTTATATATTTTAGTTGGAGCGATCATCGGCGTTCTGACCAAAGGCATGTAGACCGAGGTGATAGCGATATTATGCGCATGTACTTCAGCTGATAGGCAACGGCTAAATGCATCCAATGCAGCTTTTGAAGCGACATATGCAGAGAAGCGTGTAGCATTGGCTAATACACCAATTGAACTAATATTAATAATATGTCCACGTTCACGGTCTATCATATGTGGAAGGACATTTAAAATGAGGCGAACAGCACCAAAATAGTTGAGTTGCATCGTGCGTTCAAAATCATGAAAACGGTCGATGGACTCATGGACTGCACGGCGAATCGAACGACCTGCGTTATTAATTAAAATATCAATATGTGTGACGCTATCGAAGATTTGTTGCGTTACAGCATCGATTGAACTCATATCATTCAAATCACAAGGAAAAATGTCAGCTTTTCCCCCTTTTTGCTCAATCTCATATTTTACTTGTTGTAAAGTTTCCTCAGTTCGTGCCACCAATAATACATGCGCACCTGCCGCAGCCAATTGATGTGCAACAGTTAAACCGATACCACTGGATGCGCCTGTAATCAGAATATTTTTTCCATGGACACGTTTTTTAAAACGCTGTTCTAATTTTTTATTCACTTCATTCTCCCTGTAAATGCAATGAATTGTGCAACACGTATTTTCCAACGTGTCATACAAATCAGCATAGTGGAAAAATGAAAATAAACCATGGCATAAGTTTATGAATTTATTGTAAAAATTAGAGTAAATGCTCTAATTTTATATTGTGGTAATACGAATAAAATAATTGAAAAAGACGATATGGTAAATGAGGATAAAGCCCCAGTCATGAGGCTTTATTTCTAATGTATTACCAAGATTAAACTTGAGCGAGCGCTTGTTCTAGGTCGGCGATTAAATCGTCAGCATGTTCGATTCCAATAGATAAGCGAACCATATCCGTAGAAACGCCAGCAGCTTTTAACTCTTCTTCATTCAGTTGGCGATGCGTTGTAGTTGCTGGGTGACATGCTAAGCTTTTTGCATCACCGATATTCACCAATCGTGTGAATAATTGTAGGGCATCAATAAAGCGAGTTCCGCCTGCTAAGCCATCCTGTACACCAAATGAAAGAATTGCTGAAGGTTTGCCCTTAACGTATTTCTGAGCTAAAGCATGTTGCGGGTGATCAGGTAGTGCTGCGTAATTTACCCATTTTACTTTTGGATGAGCTTGTAAATATTGAGCAACTTTTAAAGCATTTTCAGTATGACGTTCCATACGTAAACTTAATGTTTCTAAACCTTGCAGGATTAAGAAAACATTTTGTGGGCTAATCGCTGCACCTGTGTTGCGTAATGGCACGACACGAGCACGTGCAATATAAGCTGCTTCACCAAGTGCTTCGACATAGTTCACGCCGTGATAGCTTGGATCGGGCGTATTTAACGCTTTAAAACGATCAGGATATTTGCCCCAAGGGAATTTACCGCTGTCAACAATGATACCACCGATCGAATTACCATGTCCTCCGATATACTTGGTTAAAGAGTGAACAACAATATCTGCACCAAATTCAAAAGATTTTTGAAGCACTGGTGTAGCAACCGTATTGTCCACAATCACAGGAATGCCAAGTTCATGTGCAATCTTGGAAATCGCTTCTAAATCAATAATATTGCCGAGCGGGTTACCAATAGACTCAACGAAGACTAATTTAGTTTTTTCATCAACAAGTGCCCGCAAACTTTCTGGATTTTGATAATCGAAGAAGCGCACTTCGATCCCTTGTTTTGGTAGCGTATGTGCAAATAAATTATATGTACCACCATAAAGTGTAGATACAGAAGCGATATTGTCCCCAGCTTCAGCAATGGTTTGAATGGCATAGGTAATGGCTGCCATACCTGATGCAAGTGCTAATGCGCCGATCCCACCTTCGAGTGCTGCAATACGTTGTTCAAGCACAGCAGTCGTTGGGTTCATAATCCGTGTATAAATATTCCCAGAGACCTTTAAATCGAATAGGTCTGCGCCATGTTGCGTATTATCAAATGAGTAAGACGTCGTTTGATAAATGGGTACCGCAACTGCTTTAGTCGTTGGTTCAGGTGAGTATCCAGCATGGATGGCGAGGGTTTCGTCCTTATATGTCATTTTGAGATCTTCTTGTGGTTTAAAAATTGTTCAATGAGAATATAGCACCCTAATCATATTATAAAATTTATAAAATATTGAAAAAGTTATCTAAAATTCTCATATGTTGCTCATTTAAAAGCCATATTCTTGTGCACTTTGAATGGTAAGTTTGATGAAAAAATAAACTTGTAACATTCCTTGCAAGTTCGGGCGTATGGCTTATGTTTTTATCGTATTCATCGTATAATGCTCCCTAATTATTTGTCCGCGATTTGTATTTACAGCGGATTTTGTTTTTTTTATAGAGGAGTCCTACGTGGCCCAATATATTTACACGATGAACCGTGTGTCTAAGATGGTTCCGCCTAAGCGCGAAATCCTTAAAGACATCTCTTTATCATTTTTCCCGGGCGCTAAAATTGGTGTTCTTGGTTTAAACGGTGCAGGTAAATCTACCTTGCTTCGTATTATGGCTGGCGTAGATAAAGATTTCTCTGGTGAAGCTCGTGCACAACCAGGTATCAAGATCGGCTACCTTGAGCAAGAGCCGCCATTAGATGAAACAAAAGACGTTCGTGGCAACGTTGAAGATGGCGTTCGTGAAGCACTTGATGCATTAGCTCGTCTTGATGAAGTTTTCGCTGAATATGCAGCTGAAGATGCCGACTTTGATGCACTTGCAAAAGAGCAAGAAAAGCTTGAAGCAATTATTCAAACTTGGGATGCGCATAACTTAAATAACCAGCTTGAACAAGCAGCGGCAGCGTTAAACTTGCCAGCTTGGGATGCTGATGTCACTAAATTGTCAGGTGGTGAGCGCCGTCGTGTGGCACTTTGCCGTTTGCTCTTGTCTAAACCCGACATGTTGCTTCTTGACGAACCGACGAACCATTTGGATGCATCATCTGTTTCATGGTTGGAACGTTTCTTAAAAGATTTCCCTGGTACAATCGTTGCGATTACGCATGACCGTTATTTCTTGGATAACGTTGCTGAGTGGATTCTTGAGCTTGACCGTGGTATGGGTATCCCTTATCAAGGTAATTATTCTTCTTGGTTAGAGCAGAAAAATGCCCGCTTAGAGCAAGAACAGAAGCAAGAAGAATCTTTTGCTAAAGCATTGAAAAAAGAACTTGAATGGGTTCGTTCTAATGCAAAAGGTCAGCAAAAGAAAAATAAAGCACGTATGGAACGCTTTGAAGAGCTTAACTCTCGTGAATTCCAACAACGTAACGAAACGTCTGAAATCTACATTCCACCTGGTCCACGTCTAGGGAACAAGGTTGTGGAAGTTGAAGGTATCAGCAAATCGTTTGGTGATCGTACGCTTTACAAAGATTTATCTTTTGTTGTTCCACCTTGTGCGATCGTGGGTATCGTGGGTGAGAACGGTGCGGGTAAAACCACACTATTCCGTATGATGACAGGTGAATTACAACCTGATACAGGTACGGTAACGCTAGGTGAGTCAGTTAAAGTGGCTTACGTGGGTCAGATTCGTGACACCTTAGATAACAATAAAACGGTTTGGGAAGAAGTTTCTGGCGGTTTAGATATCTTACGTATTGGTGAATATGAAATCGCATCACGTGCATATATTGGTCGTTTTAACTTTAAAGGCCAAGATCAGCAGAAGCGTGTAGGTCAATTGTCAGGTGGTGAGCGTAACCGTTTACAACTTGCGAAAATTCTACAAATGGGCGCAAACGTTATCCTTCTCGATGAACCATCGAACGACTTGGATATCGAAACTTTACGTGCGCTTGAGGATGCAATTTTAGTATTCCCAGGTACTGTAATGGTCATCTCGCATGACCGTTGGTTCCTAGACCGTATTGCAACGCACATCTTGTCATTCGAAGGTGAAACTCCAGAATTCTTCACAGGAAACTATGCTGAGTTCGAAGAATACCGTCGTAAACGCGATGGCGATGATCTAGTGGCTAAGCGCCAAAAATATCGCAAAATTGGTGGTTAATTCCATCTAATAAAAAAACCAGCCTTCAGGCTGGTTTTTTTATGAATTAATTTTATGAAAATGCTAAAAGACTATAAGTTTGAAGTAGAGTTCTTTTTGCATTTTCATTTCCAGCATTCGCTGATTGGTTCAGCCATTTTTCAGCAATTTGATAATTTCGATCCAAACCTAGTTCACCATTTAAGTAACTCAGACCTAATTGATATTGTGCTTCAGCATTCCCACGTAATGCATCACGTAGGTATAACCACATTTGATTTCGAGGGTTTAAGGATGTGGATGGCTCGAGATTGGATAAATTAGCCGTTCGAGTACGTTTTAGATCAAAGAATAGTGATTGAAATAGTTTTATTATCATTATGGTTCTCCTTGCTTATCCATGCAAAAATGAGATCTATTTCATTAAATTATGCTCTTTTGAAGGTTTTGTCTACTACTCATATATAAAATTTAAATTTATTTAATTTTAAGTCCTTAAAGCTCAAATGAGCTTTTAGGACTGATGAAAATAAACAATTAATTTTCCCATTCGTGATTACATTCACGGCATTTCCATTTCTTTTGAGATTGCATGAAGGCTTGCATCGAAATTTTGAAATCTGGTAAATCTTTCCAGAACATCACACCCGCAATCACTGCAATTAAAAATACTATCACAGTTGCAATTTGAAGTGTCTCGCCAGCACCATTGCTAAAAATCATCAGTACAACGCTAATAATGACCAATAATAGGAGTAAAAATAGAGTGGGTACGAGGATGATTAAGCTTTTAGGAACATTTGGTCGTACAGCAGGTGCATTGGCACTTGCTAAAGGAAGAATTTTACGACTTTGACATTTAGGGCATTGGTACTGCATGAGCGCTCCGTATTTCTTTTGCTTAATTCTATAACATCGAAACTAAAATCAAAAATGTATAGATGAAAAAAAACCACTGATCGAGGTCAGTGGTTTTTTAGAATTTGGCGTCCCTACGGGGATTCGAACCCCGGTTACCGCCGTGAAAGGGCGATGTCCTAGGCCTCTAGACGATAGGGACTTATGAGGCAACACAGTCAATGCTATAAAAGCAATCTAGGTATCAAGCTAAGTGCTCAATCTGTGTGAGCGCTATATTAGGGATATAACACTCATGCGTCAATAAAAAAATTAATTAAGCTTCATCAACTGCATCATTTTTCGGCAATTTTAAGCTTTCATTCAATTTTTCCCACACTTTAAGCTCTTTTTTACTTGGACCGCCAATGATTTCGAGTGCATGACGCAAGCGAGCAAAAGTCAAGTCAGGACCAATGGTCACCATGGTTTGCATCACTGGCGTAGAAGCAGTAGAACCCGCAATGGCAATAAAGAACGCAGGCATAAAGTCACGTAATTTAATTTCCATTTGTGCAGCTAAATCCATTAGCGTTTGGCTAACAGTGTCATTATTCCAAGTAAATAAGCTTTCTAAGCGCCAAATTGCAAATTGTAGGCTTTGACGAACTTGCTCTTCAGATAACTTTTTACTTTCGAATTGTGCTTTAGACAGTGTAGGGAAGTGATTAAAATAATGTGCTGACCAATTCACTGCTTCAGACAATAGGTTAATACGTGGTTGGATTGCGGCAGCAATCTCTTCTAACTTGGCACGATCTGCCTTCCACGCCAATAAAGTATCTAAAAGCTCAGCAGGGCTAAGTGATTTGATCCATTGACCGTTTAACCAATTGAGTTTTTCTACATCGAAAATTGGACCCCCAAGCGATACACGTTGGATGTCAAAATTCTCGATCATCTCAGCCAAATTGAACTTTTCGCGTTCATCTGGCATTGACCAACCCATGCGACCCAAATAGTTGAGTAATGCTTCTGGTAATACACCGATATCTTTGTAGTAATTGATTGAAGTTGGGTTTTTACGTTTAGATAGTTTTGACTTATCAGGGTTACGTAAAAGTGGCATGTGGCAAAGCACAGGCATTTCCCAACCAAAATATTGGTAAAGCAATTGGTGTTTAGGTGCAGATGGAATCCATTCTTCACCACGAATCACGTGAGTGATTTCCATTAAATGGTCATCAACAACGTTTGCTAAGTGGTAAGTTGGTAGGCCATCGGTTTTCAACAGAATTTGCATGTCAACTTGTGCCCATGGAATTTCTACTTCACCACGGAGTAAGTCATTAAATTTACAAATCCCTTCTTCAGGTACTTTCATGCGAATAACATGTGGTTCGCCAGCCGCTAAACGTCTTTCAACTTCTTCTGGCGTATGTTTTAGACCACGACCGTCATAACGAGGAGACTCACCACGTGCTTGTTGTTCAGCACGCATTTGATCTAATTCTTCAGCAGTGGCAAAACAATAGAATGCATGACCTTTTTCAACCAGTTCTAACGCATATTTTTTATAAATATCCATACGTTCAGATTGACGGTATGGTGCATGAGGACCACCCACATCTGGACCTTCTGACCAATTCAACCCTAACCAGCGCAATGAATCGAGAATCATTTTTTCTGATTCAGGTGTTGAGCGGAGTTGGTCTGTATCTTCAATACGTAAGATAAATTCACCGCCATGCTGTTGAGCAAAACATAGGTTAAATAATGCGATATAAGCAGTACCTACATGGGGGAAACCTGTAGGAGATGGTGCAATACGAGTACGAACTGTCATAGCCAGAAAAGTTATCAAATAAAAATTGGTTTTATTATAGCAAAAAGCCCAGTGGCTTAATGATTAATTCATTAAATCGGACTGGGCTAAATTTGGCTCAATTGGGGGAGATTGAGAAAAATATTGCTTAAGATGTGTGCTGAGGAAATAAACTTTGTAAAAAACGCGAAAACTGTTGGTGTTGTGATGCTAGGAAGTTTTGCGTTGGAGCATTCTTAATAGAAGTGATCACTTTAATCTGATCCATCTCTGAAGAAGGTTTGTTCTCAGCACGTTCACGTTTTTGTTGAGTCAATGCGCGTTCGATAGGTGTTAAAGACTTTTCAGCTACATTAGAGTTTTGTAGTGATTTAGCAGGGTTTTGTAACGCTGCTGCATGTGTCTGGCTCATACCAAAAACACATAAAGTTAAGCTTAACGCTTGTAAATAGAACAAATTCATTTCAATTTTCCCCTATTTTGAATTTATTGTAAGAGTAATTAGGTTTACATTTTAACCATAAAATTCACAAAAGTAAAAATGCATCACACTTTCTTACAGTTTTTATTCAACAATCCTTAAGTTACTCAACCTGTAGCTGAAATAAATTTTGCCTCTTTTTATCAATAAAATATGGAGATTCGGTGAAGATATGATGTTAGGGGGTAAAATTTAAAGAGAGTTTATGTGATAAAAATGCAATTCATATGAATAGAATTTATATAAAATTTAAATATTTACAATGAATTAATTCGTCTATTGAATACATTGTGACTGAAGTAAATAAAAAATATAGTGCAATTCATAAATGTAATAAAAAAGAGATTTTAATGAATAAGCACTTTTTCAATAAATTATTGGGAACAATGAGTCTTGGGGCATTGTTGTTCAGTATGACTGCACAAGCGAATACATCATTTTTAAATGTTTCTTATGATCCCACTCGCGAATTTTATCAAGAATATAACCAAAGTTTCGGTGAGTTTTGGAAAAAACGTACTGGTCAAGAGGTGCAATTTAAGCAATCTCATGGTGGATCTGGCAAACAAGCACGTGCTGTAGCAACAGGATTACAAGCAGATGTTGTGACCTTGGCACTTGCAAATGATATTGAAGAAATTGTAAAAGCAGGTTATATCAATAAAAATTGGCAAAAAGAATTTCCAAATAATTCAGCACCCTATACATCTACTATTGTCTTCTTAGTAAAAAAGGGTAATCCAAAAAATATCAAAGATTGGAATGATTTAGTTAAGCCAGGTGTTGAAATCATTACCCCAAACCCAAAAACAGGTGGTGCGCCACGTTGGATTTATTTATCTGCATGGGGTTATGCGCTTAAACAGCCTGCTGGAAATGATGCGAAAGCTCGTGAGTTAGTCAAACGACTATACAAAAATGTCAAAGTGTTAGATTCAGGAGCCCGTGGATCACTCACGACCTTTGCTGAACGTGGAATTGGTGATGTTTTACTGTCTTGGGAAAATGAAGCACTCTTAGCGACGCAAGGTTTGGGTCAAGATAAATTTGAAATTATTTATCCATCCATTTCAATCCTAGCTGAGCCTTCTGTTGCCATCGTGGATAAAACCGTTGATAGAAATGGGAATCGTAATCTCGCAAAAGGATATCTTAACTATCTGTATTCACCTTTGGGGCAGGAATTAGCAGCTAAACATAATTTTAGACCACGTAATGAAAAAATCGCAGCTAAATACAGTGCTAAATTTCCAAAGGTACAATTATTTACCATCGATAAAGTATTTGGTGGTTGGGCGAAAGCGCAGCAAACGCACTTTGTAAATGGCGCGATTTACGACCAAATTTCAGCAGAAAAATAATCTACTTTTAGACCTTATGTGAATGGATCGCGACATGCTATCCATTTTTTTCTTATAAGTAATACATAAAATACTATATATTTGAATATAGGCTGTGTTTAAGATGATTTATGAATTAATTCATAAACTTGAAAGAAAAAATGGTAGCAATATAACGTAAACCACATCTCCAAATTAAATTGATGAATATGATTTTATTTCATATATTTAGCTTAATTATGTATATCTAGATTTTTGACTATGAAAATTCAATTTAAAGCCTTGCTTGCAGCGGGCTTACTCGCAACAGGTTTATCGTTCAGTGTATCTTCTCAAGCAGCACAACGTGATTTCCTGAACGTATCTTATGATGCGACTCGTGAATTTTATGATGAGTTTAATCAGTCATTTGGTCAATATTGGCAGTCAAGAACTGGAGTGAAAGTCAACTTTAAACAATCTCATGGTGGCTCAGGTAAACAAGCACGCTCTGTGGTTGATGGCTTGAAAGGTGACGTTGTCACTTTGGCTTTGGCAAATGATATTGAAGAGATCGTGAAATCGGGTCAAATCAATAAAGGATGGCAAAAAGAGTTTCCTTATAACTCTGCACCTTATACATCAACCATTGTTTTTATGGTGCGTAAAGGTAACCCTAAAAAAATTCAGGATTGGCAAGATCTTGTTAAGCCGGGTGTAGAAATCATCACACCAAACCCTAAAACAGGTGGTCTACCACGCTGGGTATATTTATCAGCTTGGGGTTATGCACTCAAACAACCAGGTGGTAATGAAGCGAAAGCAAAAGACTTTGTTGGCAAGATGTACCATAACGTCAAAGTGATGGACTCTGCGGCGCGCGCTTCTATGACGACATTTGCTGAACGTAAAATTGGCGATGTGTTGCTCACTTGGGAAAATGAAGCACTGGTCACTCAAAAAGCCTTGGGCAAAGATCAGTTTGATATTGTTTATCCATCTATTTCGATTTTAACAGAGCCTTCAGTTGCCATCGTTGATCGTACTGTAGATAAAAATGGCAATAAATGGTTGGCAACTGGCTATATCAACTATTTATATTCACCATTAGGTCAGGAGATGGCTGCTAAGCATTTCTATCGTCCGCGTAATGCTGAAGTGTTAGCAAAATACTCAAAACAATTTCCTAAGTTAAAAACATTCACCATTGATGAGGTTTTCGGTGGTTGGGCAAAAGCACAACAAGCACATTTTGTGAATGGTGCGATTTTTGATCAGATTTATAACAGTCGTCGTTAATATACTGAAGTAATTGAAAATTAATAAAAAAGCCTCCAAGTGAGGCTTTTTTATTTGAACATTCCAGTGAATGAAACGGTTTTGCCTATAGAAAGTAAAATTTACCTACAAAAAGTCGTTTGGAGCTTTATTAAAACAAGGTAATAATGTGCAGTTAAATTTTTAGATGTTCTGAAACGTTATTATGTCGCATATTTCTGTATTACTTCATGAAACTGTAGATGCCCTATTGGGTGGGCGTAATACAGGGATTTATGTAGATGGCACCTTTGGTCGAGGAGGTCATACTCGACTTCTCTTGTCTAAATTAGATGAACATTCTCGTGTCTATGCCTTTGATAAAGATCCGCAGGCTTTGGATGTGGCTGCTCAGTTAGAACAAGAAGATCCAAGATTTACCATTATTCATGCAAGTTTTGCAGATATTAAAACAGCCCTAAATCAACGCGGTGTTGAAACTGTCGATGGTGTTATGGCAGATTTGGGTGTGTCATCACCACAGCTTGATCAGGCCGAACGTGGTTTTAGCTTTATGAAAGATGGTCCACTGGATATGCGAATGGACAACTCTCAGGGCCTAACTGCAGCGCAATGGTTGGTGGAAGTAGATGAAGAGCATTTAGCGAATATTATTTTTCAGTATGGCGAAGAACGATATAGCCGCCGCATTGCGAAAGCGATTAAAGCAGCAGGCTATATTGAGACTACAGGTCAATTGGCTGAAATTGTAAAAGTTGCCCATCCGAAATGGGAAAAAAATAAGCATGCTGCGACACGTACATTTCAAGCAATTCGAATTGAAATCAATAAAGAATTAGAAGATGTGCATGCTTTTTTACCTGAAGCGCTGGAGATGCTTCATAATGGAGGTCGATTAGCGGTCATCAGTTTCCATTCCTTAGAAGATCGAATTATTAAACAATTTATTCAAAAAGAGTCGACTTTAGCTGAGGATGATGGTTGGGGCTTACCTCAGAAACCTAAAGAAACTCGTCGTTTGAAAAAAATTGATCGCGTACGCGCGAGTGAAGAAGAAGTGAAACAAAATCCGCGTTCTAGAAGTGCTTGGTTGCGAGTTGCAGAGCGAATAAATTTTAAAGGCGAATAATGAAAAAGGAAAAAGACGTAGAACAACAGGAACCTGTAGCAACGCCCTTGGTGCGTAAAAAAATACTGATCTATAGCATTTTAACCGCTATGGTCATGGTGAGCGCATTTATGGTGGTCTATCAGGTCTATTCTTATCGTCAAGATTTTCGTGAATTCAATACGCATATGCGTGAGCTTGAAGACATCAATGCTGAATGGGGTCGTCTACTTATTGAGCAACAGACATTTGGAGCGACTGCACAGATTGGGACACGTGCAGTGACACAATTACGTATGTATTCACCACCAACATCTCAGACTGTGGTGATTTCACTTCCTGCTGAAACCGCGAAAAATCAATAGGCACGCTGAATGGTTGATAAAAGCAAAACAAAACAAACACGTAAAAAACAGCAGCCCATTACACAGAAAAGAACCGTTGCTGTAGATATGTGGCGTTTCTATTTAATGTGGGGCTTAGTCCTGACATTTTTTGTAGTATTGGTTGCACGTGCCTTCTATGTTCAAATTGTGAACAAAGACTTTTTGCAAAATAAAGCCAACGCCAAAATTTTACGTACTGAAAAATTAAGCGCGATGCGAGGGGTTATTAGTGACCGCAATGGTGTGCCCTTGGCAATTAGTACACCAATTATGAAGGTGGTGATTGATCCTCAACATTATTTTGAAACTAAAGCAACTTTTGATGAAATCACCGAAGAGTTAAAAAAGAATCCAACCAGTCGTAAATTAAAAAATCAGTTACCACAGGAAAACCTGAATTTAGATGAGCTAGCAGATGCAGTTGGGTTGGATCGAGCTGACCTCAAAAAGCGTGTTCAAGATCGAGCTCGTTCACGTTATTTAGTATTGAAAAAAGAAGTACCACCTGCTCAAGCGGCTCTGTTAGCACAACGTAATTTTGCTGGCGTATATTCTGAAAAATCATATAAACGTTATTACCCACAACCACAACCCAACTCTCAAATCATTGGTTTAACCAATACCGAGGGAACAGGGATTGAAGGTTTGGAGATGCAGCTGAATAAGCGGCTTGCAGGGGTCAATGGCGAACAGAAGATTGTACGTGATAAGCATGGTAACCGTGTTCAAGTTCCAGAAGTTATTAAAGAAGTTGAAGCTGGGGAAAATATTACACTGAGTATTGATTCTCGATTGCAATACATTATGTATCGAGAGCTTACCGCGGTAGGCGTGGCAAATAATGCACGTTCTGCTACAGCAATTGCGGTCGATGTCAAAACCGGTGAAATTCTAGCGATGACCAGTTGGCCGTCGTATAACCCGAATGATAAAAAAAGTTTATCCAATAAAGATGCAATGCGAAATCGCGGTGCAGTTGACTCGTTTGAACCAGGTTCGACGATGAAACCATTAACGGTGGCGATGGCGCTTGAAAGTGGTAAGTACACTGCAAACTCAGTCGTTAATACCACCCCAGGGTCGATGCGTGTCGGTAATCATACAATTCGTGATACGCATAATTATGGAGCGCTTACTTTAGGTGGCATTATTCAAAAATCCTCCAACGTAGGTGTAGCGAAAATTGCTTTATCTTTGCCTTATCCGACTTTACCAACGTTCTATAAACGTCTTGGTTTTGGACAGCGTTCGGCTGTTAAATTCCCTGGTGAAAGCCCAGGTCTAATCTTACCGCCAAGTAAATGGAATATTTCAGAAGTTGCAACCATGTCCTATGGATATGGTCTCAATGCCACGGTACTCCAATTGGCAGATGCTTATGCCATGCTGGCAAATAAAGGGAAGAAAGTTCCTTTAAGTTTGTACAAGCTGGATGAAGCTCCTCAAGGTGAACAAATGATTGATCCTAAAATTGCGGATCAAGTCTTGTTAATGATGGAGACAGCAACATTACCAGGCGGTACAGCGACTCGTGCTCAAATACCAGGTTATCGAGTTGCAGGTAAAACGGGTACAGCACACAAATTACGTGCTGACCGTAAAGGTTATTCGACCAATGAATATCGAGCTTTATTTGCAGGTGTTGCACCTGTAAGTGATCCACGTTTGGCGATGGTCGTCGTGGTCGAAAATCCGAAAGGCACATATTACGGTGGTACTGTATCAGCACCTGTTTTCGCAAAAGTAATGCAGGAATCGCTGAGACTATTAAACGTACCATTGGATAAACCCTTAGATACTCCAAAATCCATTCCATAGGTGATGAATGTCGATTACATTTCAACAAATCTACGCTGTAGATCATCCAGCAGAATGGATGCAACAAGCATTTAATGGCTTCCAATTAGATAGTCGTAAAGTTGAAGCGGGACAAGTGTTTATTGCTTTGACTAGTCTTTCT
Source organism: Acinetobacter sp. ANC_7682 (assembly GCF_056779795.1). Classification (NCBI taxonomy): domain Bacteria; kingdom Pseudomonadati; phylum Pseudomonadota; class Gammaproteobacteria; order Moraxellales; family Moraxellaceae; genus Acinetobacter; species Acinetobacter sp. ANC_7682. The sequence goes on from NZ_JBWYIQ010000007.1 coordinate 26,566, forward strand.
CAACCTGAAAAAACTGCAGAGTATGCACAGAAGGCACTGGATCTTGGTGCTTTGGCTATTATTTCAGAACAAGATCTAGGTTTAACGCCAAGTTTGATCGTTCCGAATGTGCGTATGCTCATGGGACAATGGCAGAAAGATTATTTGCAACAGACACAACCAGTAAATCCACTTCGAGTATTGGCTGTCACGGGAACCAATGGTAAAACGACCATTTCAAGGCTTGTTGCAGAGCTATTGATGTTAAGCAAACACCCATGCGCGGTGATGGGGACGACTGGGAATGGGGTTTTACCTCACCTTGAAGCATCTACACATACCACGTTGGATGCATTGCATATGCAAAATCAATTGCATGCTTATGCTCAGCAGGGGGCTAAGTTTGCTGCTATTGAAGCAAGCTCCCATGGTCTTGAACAGGGGCGTCTCAATGGAACGCCAATTGAAGTTGCTGCTTACAGTAATTTAAGTCGCGATCATTTGGATTATCACAAGACTTTAGAGGCCTATGCTGAGGCAAAATCACGCTTATTTCAGTTTGAGAGTCTTAAAGTTGCAATTATCAATATCGATGATGCTTACGCAAATATCATGCTCAAAGCGGCGGAGCAAAATCGAGCAAAACCTAAAATTTTGACTTATTCCACCACTCAACCCGCGGATTACCGTGTTGAAGAGATTCAATATAGTTTAGACGGTGTTCATTTTAAATTGGTGACCAAGACCCAAAGCTATTTAGTGAATAGTCCATTATTGGGTCATTTTAATATTGAAAATGTAGTTGCGAGCTTAATCTCTGTTGAACAGGCGGGTTTAGATTTATCTCAGTTAGTCGCTTTAGTTCCTCAGCTAAAAGGCGCGCCAGGGCGTATGCAAGTGTTGCGTGATCAAGATCGTTTGTTTGTTGTGGATTATGCGCACACTCCTGATGCATTAATTCAGGTTCTTCAAACATTAAAACGTCATGTTTCACAGCAATTATGGGCTGTGTTTGGGTGCGGTGGTGATCGTGATCGCGGTAAACGACCATTAATGACACAGGCTGCTTTAGATCATGCAGATGTTGTATTACTCACCTCAGATAATCCACGTACTGAAAACCCAGAACAAATTTTTGCTGACATGAAGGCTGGAATTGAATTTTTGAACAGAGAGGTTCATGAAATTCATGATCGTCGTGAAGCGATTAAGTTTGCAGTGAAAACAGCGAAAGCAGGTGACATTGTTGTGATTGCAGGCAAAGGCCACGAAAATTATCAAGAGATTGATGGTGTCCGTCATTGGTTTGATGATGTGGTAGAAGTCCAAGCAGCCATTAAGGGTCAGCATGCGACTGAGCCAGCATCTTATCCAGCAGACTAAGGAATCATTATGCACACATCTACTACAAGTACTGCGATACTTGTCCCATGGGCTTTGTCTGATCTAGTTGCTGCTACTCAAGGGTATTGGTTGAATGATAAAAAACCGACTGGAGAAGTAAAGCGTATTTTGACAGATTCACGTCATGCGGAGTCGGGGGATGCTTTTTTAGCGCTGAAAGGTGAGCGTTTTGATGCGCATAACTTTGTTCAACAAGTGGCTGAAAAAGGCTGTCAGATTGCGATTGTTGAGCGGCCTTTAGATATTGATATTTGTCAGTTGGTGGTAACAGATACGAGATTAGCATTAGGTATGCTTGGTGCATTTCGTCGCGCTCAACATGCGCAATTAAAAGTTATTGCACTAACTGGTAGTAGCGGCAAAACCACCACTAAAGAAATGCTTGGAAGTATTCTTGCTCGCAAAGCACCGACATTGATCACGCGAGGTAATCTCAATAATGATCTGGGTGTGCCTATGATGCTATTGGAGCTTCGACCAGATCATGAATATGCAGTGATGGAGCTAGGAGCAAGTCATCAAGGAGAAATTGACTATACCTCGAAGCTCGTTCAACCTCATGTTGCGGGTATTATTAATATTGGTACGGCTCATCTTGGTGAGTTCGGTGGGCGTGACGGAATTTGTAAAGCTAAATCTGAAATCTATGGTCATGTTTCAGAAACTTCGATCGTACCAGCAGCTGATGATTATATAGACCAGATCCGTCAAAGTGTGAAAACAACAAAAACCTTAAGTTTTGGAGAAGGTGGCGATGTCTATGCTTCAGATATTCAGCTGAATCCACAAAGTGCTCAATTTAAATTACATACGCCTGTAGGTGTCCAACCCGTGGATTTACCTTTTGCTGGTGAGCATAATGTTCAAAATGCTTTGGCAGCTGCTGCATTTGCATTGTCATTAAATATCAGCTTGGATGATATTGTCACGGGTTTAGAACAAGCTGTGGGTGCAAAGGGGCGTTTGAATTTTATTCAAAAAAATGATTTTTTATTTATCGATGATACATACAATGCCAATCCGACGTCGATGCGTGCAGCGGGTGAAGTGCTTGCACAGCAAGAAGGTATTCGTGTCATGGTGATTGGGGATATTGGTGAGTTAGGTCCGACTGCTGCTCAACAACATTATTTACTCGGGCGAGATTTGGTTTCGATTCGCGGACTCAACTTTGTTGTTGCTGTTGGTGAGTTTGCACCAGCAACACAGGAAGGCGCACGTAGTACTCAGTACGGGAAAAAGTTACAAGCTTTCCTCAATCAAGAGCAAGCTCTACCATTTTTAATTAGTCTAATCGAAACACATCAACCGCAAAAAATGAGTTTCTTATTCAAAGGTTCTCGTTATACCCATATGGAAACGTTGATGGCAGATTTGATGGAGAAACTCTAAATGCTGTTATGGTTATTTGAACAACTTTCCGGCTATCACAGCTCGTTCCAAGTGGTTCGTTATTTAACATTACGTGCGCTGCTCAGTGTCTTGACAGCACTCACGATAGGTCTAGTTCTTGGTCCTGTTATGATCCGTAAGTTACAAGCTTTAAAATATGGCCAAGCGGTAAGTTCTTTCGCTCCGGAAAACCATGCCAAAAAAATGGGAACACCAACCATGGGTGGTCTCCTTATTTTGCTTTCTATTGGGATTTCAACTTTACTTTGGGCAGACCTTTCAAACCCTTATGTTTGGATTGTGCTTGGCGTGATGGTGATATTTGGTGCCGTAGGTTGGGCTGATGACTGGATTAAAATCCGTTATAAAGACAATGCAGGTTTGCCAGCACGTAAGAAGTTTTTTTGGACATCTGTCGCTTCTCTAGGTGCAGGGATATCACTCTACGTAATTGCGACTCAGCAAACTAATCCTGTACACACTGCGAATATGTTGGATTTGCTGATCCCTTTCTTTAAAGATCTTACAATTCCTTTATCGGTAATCCCTTTAGGGATCGGCTTTATTATATTCACTTATTTAGTGATTAATGGTGCGTCTAATGCTGTTAACCTAACTGACGGTTTAGATGGCCTTGCAATTATGCCAATTGTATTGGTTGCGGCGGGCTTAGGGGTGTTTGCTTATTTGGCGGGTGATGTTCGTTTTGCAAATTATTTACATATTCCCTATGTGAAATACTCATCTGAACTCGTTGTTATTTGTGCTGCAATGATAGGTGCAGGTTTAGCATTCCTTTGGTATAACGCGCATCCTGCACAAGTATTTATGGGTGATGTTGGTGCCTTGTCGCTTGGAGCGATGCTGGGAACTATTGCGGTGATGGTACGTCAGGAAATTGTATTTGCAATTATGGCGGGTGTATTTGTAGTCGAAGCAGTCTCTGTATTCTTACAAATCGGTTCGCTTCGTATGCGAAATAAACGTGTTTTCCTTATGGCGCCGTTACATCATCACTATGAAAAGAAAGGATGGCGTGAAACACAGGTGGTCATCCGTTTCTGGATTATCACAATTATGCTGGTAGTTTTAGGTCTAATGACCTTAAAATTGCGCTAAGCAAGAATCAAATGAGATCAAGTCGGCTTATGCCGGCTTTTTTTCATCGCTAAAATTTTTTGGAGAAATTGATGAATCTGTTGATGTGTCCTGTTTGTCGCGAGGCATTGGCGCTTGAGGGGAAAACATGGCGCTGCAAGAGTAATCATAGTTACGATATTGCAAAGCAGGGTTATGTGAATTTGCATGTCGTACAGCATAAACACAGTAAGAATCCAGGGGATACCCCTGAGTCTGTTCAAGCTAGACGGTCGTTTTTATCAGCGGGATTTTATGCGCCATTACAGCAAGCTGTCGTTGCTAAAATCCGAGAATTACGTATTGAAAATCTTTTAGATATTGGTTGCGGTGAAGGATATTACACCAATGCAATGGAAGCTGAAGCGATACAAGTTGTGGGGGTGGATATTGCTAAAACTGCAGTTCAGGTAGCAGCAAAATTAAATCAAAATGCCACTTGGGTTGTGGGTACGGGGGCTGTGTTGCCTGTTTTAAGCGAGACCATCGATTTATGTACCAGTTTATTTAGTCCTATTCCCGAGGCGGAAATATTACGTGTATTAAAATCATCGGGGTATTTAATGGTTGTTACCCCAGGTCCACAACATTTATATAAAATGCGAGAAGCACTATTTGAAGAAGTTAAGGCACATGAGCCACATAAATTTGTAGCGCAGTTGAGCGAGCACTTTGAATTAATTGATGAAAGCTTAATCCAAGCACCATTGGTGTTAAACCAAAATGATTTAAAGTCTCTTATCGCAATGACGCCATATGCTTATAAGGCGAAGCCTGAACGGCGTGAGCAATTAGAGCAAGTTGAAAAATTTGAATTGAGTGCAGAGTTTCAGATCTATATTTTAAAAAAGAAAAGTTAAAAGAAGCCCTCTTTTAGAGGGCTTTATTTTGGTTATTGAACTTGATTAATCAAATTTTCGATTGAATCTCGTTTAACTTGTGGTGTTGAATTCATATCCGGTGGTATCGACGACGTCGGAGTTAACGGTTGATCGGTATCTGGTAGATCATCAAAATCGCGATCATTCGTTGGTGCTACCACTGGGGCTGGGCGGTAAATCGGACGAGCTAAAGGTGGAGTTTTATCTTTTTGCTCATGGTTTAATGTCTGTACACGACCACGTTGTTCTCGAGTTAAAGGAGCTTTTGCATTTTTATCTAAACTTACCCAAGCATATGGTGTATTGGCAAGAGACTTCTCCATAAAGTCACTCCAAATTGGAAGAGCAGCGATACCCCCATATTCACGACGACCTAGCGTAGTCGGTTGGTCGAAACCTACCCATGAAACTGCGACTAGATTGCCGTTAAAGCCAGCGAACCAAGCATCTTTTGCATCATTGGTTGTTCCTGTTTTACCTCCTAAATCACCACGACCAATTTTCAATGCTGCGCGACCAGTACCATGCTGAATTACGTCTCGTAAAATATTCGCCATATCAAATGCTGAGCTGGATTTTAAAATTCGATGTGCTTGACGATATTGGCTACGCTCTTCATCAGTTAAAGTGGGTTGCTTATCCTCTAAAGACTGATTGGTAACTTCAATAATTTCGTCGTCTGGTGTTGTTGCTTCAGCAGTGGTTGTACCTTGCTTCTGAGATTTAATACATGAAATACATGCGTATTCTGGATTGGCTTGATAAATCACTTTGCCGTAAGCATCCTCAATACGGCTAATGAAGTGAGGTTGCACGCGGAAACCGCCATTGGCAATTGCGGCATAGCCTGTTGCCATTTGAACAGGGAGTACTTGAGGTGTTCCTAATGCAATCGTGTAGTTACGTGGAATCTGATCATCCTGCAAACCAAAATCCATAAACAATTGGCGAGTATGTTCTAGACCAACTGTTTGTAAAAGGCGAACAGAGACAGTATTACGTGACAAATATAAAGCGCGACGTAATGGAATCATCCCCAAATAGCGCCCATCAGAATTGCGTGGTGACCATTTACCAATGGTAATGGGGTTATCACTAACCATGGTATGCGGCGTCATACCTCGTTCAAGTGCAAGCGAGTAGACAAATGGTTTGATAATAGAGCCAGGTTGACGCCAACCTTGCAGCGCACGGTTAAATTTCGATTGATAAAAATTATATCCACCAACGATCGCGACAATTGAGCCATCATTTGGGTTAAGTGCAATTAACTGACCTTGTACACGAGGCACCTGTACCAAGGACCACATACTACGATTTTGATTTGGACGTAGACGAACAATATCTTTGACTTTTACAATTTGTGAAGCATTGCTAGGTGCACCACCCACACTATTGGCATTGCGATAGCGTCTCGCCCAAGACATGCCAGACCAAGGAACAGTGACTGATGAACCATCTTGTAAAGTTGCTTCAAAAGAATTACTTAAAACTTTAGTGACTTCAGCAGGGTAGGTGTTTGCAAATGGTACAAAGTCTTTTAAGGGTTTGTCATGGGCTTCTGGGCCACGCCATCCATGACGACGGTCATAACTTTCTAAACCAACACGAACTGCTTCTTCGGCAAAGGCTTGACGATTGTAATCAATAGTGGTGTAAACCTTATATCCTGAATCGATCGCGAGATCGCCGAATTTTTTTACGAGTTCCGAACGAACCATTTCACCGACATAAGGGAATTTATTGTTAATACCGCGATCAGGCATGTCCAAAGCGATAGGCTCTGATACAGCATCTTCATATTCAATTTGGCTGATATAACCCAACTGTAGCATACGACCTAAAATCCAATTGCGACGTTCTAACGCACGTTCAGGATTGGCCACAGGATTATACTTAGAGGGTGCTTTAGGTAATCCTGCAATCATTGCCATTTGGGCAATTGAAAGATCGTCTAAATTCTTGTTGTAATAAATTTTTGCTGCTGCGGCGATGCCATAAGCATTTTTACCGAGGAAAATTTTATTGACGTAGAGAGTTAGAATTTCTTCTTTTGATAATTTTTGTTCGATTTTACGTGCTAAGAAAATTTCGGTGAGTTTGCGCTTGAGAGTTCGTTCTGGTGTTAAATAATAGTTTTTAGCCACCTGCATGGTAATTGTAGAACCACCAGTTTGAATGTCAGAACCCGTGATCGATTCACTTACTGCACGTCCTAAACTTTTAAAACTAATACCGCTATGCTCAAAAAAAGAAGAGTCTTCTGCAGCTAAAAAAGCATGAATAAAATCTTGTGGGATTTGCTCATAATCAACTGGAACAGAAAGTTTGCCACCATATTCTGCGATTAATTGGTTATCTGCTGTATAAACTTGCAGCGGTTTTAATAATGGAGCCTTCTTAAAAGCAGTCATCTCTGGCAAAGATGGTGCAATATAGAGATACATTCCATAAAAGCCCATTGGAATTGTGACTAAGATAATGATAATCAGCAAAAAAAAAGGGTGAATCTGTCCACAACAAGATAGCTTTTTCATAACAAGTAAGTTTTAATAGGTGCTAAAGGCAAACTAATAGAAGGTCAGTATAGCTTCTCATTTAACAGAATGTTAGTTGAGTTATTATATCCGCAAAAAAATTAGACCAAGTGTAGTTAGTTTGTATTGTGCTGTTGTTGGGGACAAAAAAATAATAGGAATTGCATTGTGCTTAGACTATATCGTAAGCCAAATAAGGGGTTAGTGGGGGTAGATGTTAGTTCGACCTCTGTTAAGCTATTAGAGCTATCAGTTAAAAACGGTCGCTATTGGGTTGAAAGTTACGGGTTAAGTCCATTGGTTGATGGGAGTGTTGTTGAAAAAAACATCCTCAATCAGGATAACGTGGCTGATGCTTTAGAGCGCGCGATTAATATTGCAAATCCGCAATCAACGAATGCTGCTTTTGCAGTGCCTACGTCTATGGTGATTCACAAGGTCATCGAGATGGATGCCGACATGAGCGATGATGAGCGTGAAGTTCAGATTCGTATGGATGCTGAGCAATATATTCCATTCCCACTTGACGAAGTCAGTTTAGACTTTGAAGTGCTTCCTGAGCGATTAAACAATCCAAACAGAGTGAACGTTCTACTCGTTGCGACACGTACTGAAAACGTGGACTCTCGTATTGAAGTATTGGATTTGGTCGGCCTTACCCCAAAAGTTGCCGATGTTGAAAGCTATGCACTGGAACGTAGTTTTGAAGTCTTTGCAGATACATTGCCGATTGGTGCAAATCTTGTTGGCGTTCTTGATATTGGTCATACCATGACGACTTTATCAGTCATGCAAAATGGCAAAATTATTTACACGCGCGAACAAGTGTTTGGCGGTAAGCAATTGACTCAAGATGTGCAAAATCGTTATGGCTTATCTTATGATGAAGCTGGGCGTGCTAAAAAAGACAACACCTTACCAGATGACTTTGAAACAGAAGTTTTAATGCCATTCCTTGATGCAGTGATTCAACAAGCAGCGCGTTCATTACAGTTCTTTTTCTCTTCTTCTCAATTTAACGAGATTGATCATATTTTATTGGCGGGTGGTAATGCCAATATCCCAGGTCTTGCAAAAATGATGCAACAAAAATTGGGATATCGCGTCACCATTGCTAATCCATTTTTACAAATGGGCTTTTCTCCTCAAATCGACCTGAAAAAAATAGAAAATGATGCACCGTCATTATTGGTGGCGTGTGGCTTGGCATTGAGGAGTTTTGATTAATGGCTAAAATTAATTTACTCCCTTGGCGCGAAGAGCTAAGAGAACAGCGAAAAAAGCAATTTGTTTATATCTGTATCGCAGTGGTATTACTTGCGATTTTATCGGTTTTAGCAGCTTGGTTCTTCTTGAATCATAAATTACAAGACCAAGAACAAGCAAACCAACTTATTGTAAGCACCAATCAAAGTTTAGACGTTCAATTAAAATCCTTGGAAGGATTGCAAGAACGTCGAAATGCTGTGATTGAGCGGATGAAACTGATTCAAGGTCTTGAAGGTCAACGGCCTGTAACTGTGCGTTTAGTGGATGAATTGGTTCGTGTTGTTCCTGAAACGGTGTATCTGACGAAATTTACCCGTACTGGTAATAAATTTACCATCGAAGGTAAAGCAGAAAGTCCGAATGCGGTAGCAGAGTTATTACGTGGTTTAGAAGCTTCCCAGTGGTACCGAAATGCATTTATGAATTCATTCTTGGCTGCGCCAGAAGTGAAGGAAAAAGCACCTAGTTCGGTAATCCCTCGAGTTGAAGAGTCATACGGTACATTTATCGTGACTGTCGACTTGGGTGCAATTGCTCAACCGACAGCAGATATGGACGCGAATAATGTGGGAGGTGCACCATGAGTCGTAATGATTTAAATGATTTTGATTCAGATGTCACTGCACCTAAAAAGAAGTCCATGACTGTTGAAAAGTTCTTTCAGCAATTTAATACTTTGGACTCCAATAACTACGGTAGTTGGCCACTGTCTGTAAAAATTACCTGTTGGATTTTTATTTTCCTATTTGTTTGTGCTATTGGTTACTTTTTGGTGCTTAAACCAAAACTTGAATCAATTGATCTTGCTAAAGCACAAGAGGCAAATTTACTGACAGAGTTTAAAGAAAAGGATTCTAAGCTCCGTAATTTGCAGCAATACCAAGCACAGTTGCAACAAATGGAAATGAATTTCAATGAGCAATTACAACAATTGCCAAAAGAAACAGAAATTCCAAGTTTAGTTGAAGACATCAACTTAACAGGTGTGAATTCAGGGCTCAAATTTAAAAATATCCGTCTCGAAAATGAAGTGGCTCAAGAATTCTTCATTGAGCAGCCAATTTCGATAGAAACGACAGGTGATTATCATTCATTTGGGCGTTTCGTGAGTGGAATTGCGTCTTTACCGCGTATCGTGACCTTACATGATTTTGTGATTACAGCGACGCCAAGTACAGATAAAAAATCAGATATTCCACTGATCGATTATTCATTAAAAGCCAAAACATATCGTTATGTTGCATCGACTGAAGATACGGTAGGTTCAGCGGTTGTTCCACCAGCTGATATGCCAGCAGGAGGACAATAATGAAATCATTTAAGCTTTTGTGCGGATTAGTTATTGCAACGACTATGGTGGGATGTGATTCGCGTATTGATGCGGTCAATCAAGAAATGGCGAATATTCGTAGCCAGCCGCCTTTACCCATAGAACCGGCACCTGTATTTAATCCAGTTCCAAATTTTCTTTACTCGGCGCATCAACTTCGAAGTCCATTCTTGCCAAACTCATTGGCAACAGAGCTAAGAATCATGTCGGGTAAACGTGTTTATCCTAATTTTAATCGTCAACCACAGCCTTTAGAAAGCTATGCATTGGAAACGTTAAACTTCAAAGGAAGTTTAAAACGTAACAATGGCCAGATTCTCGCTTTGATTCAAACCCCTGATGGTGAGATTGAACGTGTGCAACGTGGTAATTACATGGGGATGAACCAAGGGCGCATCGTGAAGATAACGCCGACTCAAATCGATCTGATTGAAATTGTTTCAGATGGTCGAGATGGTTATATCGAAAGACCAAGAAGCTTAGTGCTGCTTGGGCCTGTTGGTTAAGACGAGATAAGGAATAACAATGAAAAAGAGTATGCAAAATTTTTGGGGTGGGGATCGACATTATATGAACCGTTTTCTTCGTCAATTCGCTATGACCACTGTTTCTATAGCTGTTATGCAGGCAGCGGCGGCTAAAACTACGATGACTAATATTGTGCCTTTGCAGGTGCCAGGTCAAGGAACAGAAATTCGTGTCATGTTTAACGGATTACCTCCACAGCCACAATCGTATCAATTGGAAAATCCATCTCGACTCGTTTTGGATTTTATGCAGGCAGGTCAAACACTGGCGAATACTAAAATACCTGTGTCGACCGCTGAAGCAAACTCAGTTGAAGTCATTTCTAATGATCAGCGTTCACGGTTAACTGTCAATTTAACGCAGAAAGGTAGCTACACGACACGTGTTGAAGGCAATACCTTTATTTTAAAAATAAATAATCCGAACTCTGCGAAAGTGGCAATACCTGCGGCGCCAGTGGTTACCCAAGCCAAAGGACCAGAACCAGCGACTCAACCAAGTGTTTTAAAGCCAGTTATACGTCCTAATCTGACGAATAACGTTACACCTGTTACGGCTACAGCTGTGGCAGCGACACCTGTAACGCCTACACCTGTGATTCCTGTTGCAGCACAGCAGGTATTGAAACCAACTGCACCAACGCCTACGGTTTTAAGACCTGCCGCTCCACCTGTGCCAGTGGTTCGTCAGCAAGTTGCAGCACCTGTACCACCTCCAGTAGCTCCTGTTTATCAGCAGCCTGTTGCGTATACACCGCCAGCGCCTGTCGCTTATCAAGCAGTACAACAAGGACTGCAAGATATTGGTTTTGAGCGCGGTAGTGCAGGTGAGGGACAAGTTGTACTGAATTTAAAAACAGCAGATACACCAGTAGATGTACAACAGCAAGGTAGCAAAGTTGTGGTGCGTTTCCTCGGTAACAAAATTCCATCGCATTTGGTGCGCCGTTTAAACGTTAATGATTTTGCGACGCCTGTCTCTACAGTAGATGCTTATAATGATAAGTCGAATGGTGTAATTTCCATTCAATCGAGCGGTAGCTTCGAATATATGGCTTATCAAACAGATGGTAAGTTAACGATCAGTCTAAAACGCCCAGAAGAGAAAAAAGGCTTAAGCAGCCAAAATCGTACACCGAAATATACAGGCAATAAGATTTCTCTCGATTTCCAAGATATTGAAGTGCGCCGCGTATTACAATTGTTGGCTGATTTTACCGGCATTAATATGGTGACTTCGGATTCAGTTCAAGGGAATATTACATTACGCTTAAAAGATGTGCCTTGGGATCAAGCGCTTGATATTGTAATGAAAACCAAGAATTTGGATAAGCGTCGCAACGGAAATGTAATTTGGATTGCACCGGTTCCAGAATTGATTAAAGCCGAAGAAGAAGAGGCGAAAGCCATTGCACAAAGTGTGAAATTGGCACCATTGCAAACCGAATATATTCAATTGAGCTATGCCAAAGTTGAAGATATTGAAAAGTTGATTACTGAAGGTCGTAACAGTCGTTCTTCTAATGGTAATAATACAAACTCAACAACTGACCCATTGGGGGACAGTGTCGGGTCATTATTAAGTCCACGTGGTACAGTTTCAATTGATCCACGTACCAATACATTGATCATTAACGATACAGTTCAAAAAATTGATCAAATTCGCAAGATGATTGATTTATTGGATGTTTCTGTAAAACAAGTCATGATCGAAGCTCGTATTGTACGCGCGACAACAGATTTCACCAAAGAAATGGGTGTGAAATGGGGTGTAGTATCGAAAGGTGTTGCAACCAATAATGATCTTTTGGTTGGTGGTAGTGATCAAACGCTGTGGGATTTAAAATCACCAAGTGAGGATGGTCGTTATAATATTCAACGTCCTGATAACTTAAATGTGGATTTAGGTGTGGCTGGGGCTGCCGGTAAAATTGCATTTGGTTTAATCAATATGTCTGATTTTATGCTGGATCTTGAGTTGTCGGCATTACAAGCTGATGGCTACGGTGAGGTTATTTCTACACCAAAAGTTCTCACTGCTGACAAGCAGCAAGCGAAAGTTGCTTCGGGTCAGGAAATTCCTTACCAAACCACTGAAACTGCAGGTGGTGCTGCAACGGCGACGACTTCCTTTAAAGAAGCGTTGTTAAGCTTAGAGGTAACTCCAAGTATTACGCCTGATGGTAAAATTCAAATGAAATTGAACATTACCAGTGATTCACCAGCAGGTTATGCACAGAATGGTGAAATCATTTTGAATAAAAATCAAATTGATACCAATGTACTCGTGAACAACGGTGAAACTGTGGTGTTAGGTGGTATTTTCGAGCAAGAAACGATTTTTAACCAAACCAAGGTGCCTTTCTTTGGTGATATTCCTGCTGTTGGTCGTCTATTCCGTAAAGACAGTAAAACAGAGAATAAGCGTGAGTTATTAATCTTTGTGACACCAAGAATTGTTAATGACAGGCAAACTAGAAACAATTAATATAGTTTCAATGAAAGCAATTCAATAGGTGACTCCTTGCCAAGCAAAGAGTTTGAAACCCTACCGAATATTTATTTGGTAGGGCCCATGGGAGCTGGTAAAACAACCGTTGGTCGACATCTTGCAGATTTACTTCATCGAGAGTTTCTTGATAGTGATCATGAGATAGAAAGAAAAACTGGGGCGACCATCCCATGGATTTTTGAGAAAGAGGGTGAACAGGGATTCAGACATCGTGAGTCACTGGTAATTGATGATTTAACATCAAAACAAAATTTAGTTGTTGCGACGGGTGGCGGCGCAGTTACTCAGTCGATTAATCGATCTTATCTAAAAGATCGAGGTATTGTGATTTATCTTTATACTCCCGTAGAAATACAACTTCAAAGAACCTACCGTGATAAAAATCGACCTTTATTACAAGTCGAAAATCCTGAACAGAAATTACGTGAATTATTGAATATTCGTGATCCGCTGTATCGTGAAGTTGCACATCATATTATTGAAACGAATCAAGGTGCTGCGCGTGATTTGGCACAACGTATTCTTAATGTGATTGTCGCAAAAGAATTGAATTAAATTTGTTTTATTGGCTTATAACATCATGCAAACCTTATTCGTTGAACTCGGTGAACGCCGTTATCCTATTTTCATTGGTAGTGATTTAGATCCGCAACAATTACTTGAACCCTATATTCATGGGCAACAGGTCATGATTGTCACCAATGAAACGGTTAAACCGCTGTATTTAGATCACTATGTATCAGCTGTGGAAGGTTTAGGTAAAAAAGTTGGGACATGTGTTCTACCTGATGGTGAATGTTATAAAAATATTGAACATTTGAATTTAATTTTTGATGCCTTGCTTGAGGCAGGATTTAACCGCGATTGTACAGTGCTTGCTTTGGGTGGAGGGGTGATTGGTGACATGGCTGGATTTGCATCAGCTTGTTTCCAACGCGGAGTGTATTTTATTCAAGTCCCGACCACGCTGCTATCGCAAGTCGATTCGAGCGTTGGTGGTAAAACTGGAATCAACCACCCATTAGGCAAAAACATGATTGGCGCATTCCAGCAGCCACAGGTCGTACTTGCGGATATGGCGCAACTTAAAACATTGCCTGAGCGTGAGTTGTCAGCAGGTTTGGCTGAAGTCATTAAGTATGCCCTATTAGGAGATGTTGATTTTCTTGCATGGCTTGAGGAAAACATGGATGGTCTCGTTGCACAACATCCAGAATTACTTGCTGAAGCAGTGTACCGCTCTTGTGCACACAAAGCGCGAATTGTAGCCAATGACGAGAAAGAACAGGGTGAGCGTGCATTACTGAATTTAGGTCATACCTTTGGACATGCGATTGAATCTTATCTGGGATATGGTGAGTGGTTACATGGTGAGGCTGTGGCGACGGGAATGGTGATGGCGGCAGATTTATCTTATTTAATGGGGTGGATCACAGAAGCTGACCTTGAACGTACAAAAATTATCATTCAACGTGCGAAATTACCGATAAAATGTCCTCAAATTCCACTTGATGAATTTTTGGCATATATGTCTCATGACAAAAAAGTCCTGAACGGTCAATTACGTTTAGTGCTCTTGAAGTCGCTAGGGCAAGCAGTAATTACCAAAGAGTTTGATGTGGAATTAATGAAACAAGCGATTTTACGTAATCAAGCATAATCTTAGGTTTTCTCATGACGGTACGCCACTCATCCCCACGCACAGCGCAACAATATATTTGGTTGATCGGTGGCATACTGTTTTTAGTCGCATCTTTTGTATTCTGGATTTTGACAGATAGCAAAGAGTTGGTTGCTCAGTCTAAGCAACTTGAAGAAACTCAAGTTCAGATTCAACCAGAAAAGGTGGCAGCAACAAATTATTTGGGTGGGCTGACTGATCAAGTGCGACCTTTAGAATTAACTGCGCGTAAAGTTGCTTCAGGAAACCATTTGCCTGAATTTAGAGGCACAAAGTTTATTCAAGACAATAAAAATAATTATTTTATCGAACTATTTCGCGTTACCAATGAAGATGTAATTAAAAGTTTTCTTAATAAGCAAACTGATCGTAAATCATACATTTATTTTCGTTTGAGTGGTGAAGACCAAGTCGAACAGTACATTTTGGGTTATGGGCTGTTTATGGGGGAAGGTGCTGCTAAGACAACTTTAAATGGATTGGATTTAAAGTTACCACCTTCTGTGGCGCCTAAAGTTGCTGGCTTTAATCAGTTTGTGGGTCAAGTCAATGACATGGGATCTGAAGAACTGACAACTGCAAAATTATACGAAGTTAAATTACGACCTGCGGCTGTGCCATTGATTGATGAGTCCTTGCTGGTTCGTCCTAAGCCAACCCCTGTGGTTGATCCTGCTAAGGCAACAACTAATGTGACTATTACAAGAAAAGATCAGTCAGGAAATGTGGTTGATGTGAGACGTTCGCAATCGAATGTTGACCCTATTTCGAGCGATAATTCAAAGAATAATACGGATAAACGGAATCAAGAGGCTCAAATTAGTGATCCATTTAATTAAAATGGTATAAAATGGCGCAAAATTAAACGAAAGCATAATAAATTTGCACATCATTGGTGCGATAAAGTGGTTCTAATTTGGTGCCTTTTCGGTTAATAATGACAAAATAATTGAAATAAAACGCTTGCACGGAATAAATAAATATTGGCATAGATTTTGCTTTATTGGTGCACTGATTAAGTAAATTGTCCCTATTTTGGAGCGAAGACCTTAATTTAGTGTGCGATTTAGTCAAATTGATCTGCTTTAAATGGGTGCAAATCGTCTCGTACATTTGTGAAATTAAATCAGAAAAGACGTTCAATAACGAAAGACATACAGAATCATGTCTTTGTTTTATAAAGAAATCGTATTTGAAGAATAGATAAGTTTTGCCCAATGAGGGCCATGTTGAAGAAGGGTACGCTATGCACATGCCATCGCCTAATACTGTAGCTCCCGCTAAAGGTCTATACCAACCGGATGAGTTTAAAGATAACTGTGGTTTCGGATTAATCGCCCATATGCAAGGTGATGCGAGTCATGACTTGGTCAAGACCGCGATTCATAGTTTAAGTTGTATGACGCACCGCGGTGGTATTGCTGCAGATGGTAAGACGGGTGATGGATGTGGTCTACTGTTGGCTATGCCTAAGCAATTCTTCCGTGAAGAAGCAAAACGTTTAAGTGATATTACACTCAGTGAAATTTTTGCAGTAGGTACAGTTTTTCTTAGCCTAGATCCTGCAATTGCTGCACATGCAAAACAAGTGCTGACTAAAGAAATTGAATCAGAAGGTTTGCGTGTAATTGCATGGCGCTTAGTGCCAACCAATAATGAAGCATTAGGCTCAATTGCGATGCAGTCTTTGCCAGCATTTGAACAAGTAATTGTTAACTGTCCAATGGGTGTTGAAGAAGTTGAGTTTAACCGTAAGTTATTCTTGGCTCGACGTCGTGCTGAACAAAAATTAAGTCAAGATAGTTCATTCTACGTTACAACACTTTGTTCAACTGTGATCTCTTATAAAGGCTTAATGATGCCTGAAGCGATTGCAGATTTTTATACAGATTTGGCTGATCCACGTTTGGAATCTCACATTGTGGTGTTCCATCAGCGTTTCTCAACCAATACATTGCCACGTTGGCCATTGGCACAACCTTTCCGTTACTTAGCGCACAATGGTGAAATTAATACCATTACAGCAAACCGTAACTGGGCGATGGCACGTACACCAAAGTTTGAAAACCCGCTCTTACCTGGTTTAACTGAGCTCAACCCAATCGTAAACCGTACTGGCTCTGACTCTTCAAGTTTAGACAACATGCTCGAGATTTTGGTTGGTGGAGGTATGGATTTATTCCGTGCACTACGTATGCTCGTTCCACCAGCATGGCAAAACGTTGAAACTTTAGATGCTGATTTACGTGCATTCTATGAGTTTAACTCTAAACATATGGAAGCATGGGACGGGCCAGCAGGTCTTGTGATTCAAGATGGTCGTCATGCGATTTGTATGCTTGACCGTAATGGCTTACGTCCTGCACGTTGGGTAATTACTAAGAATGGTTACATCACACTTGCATCAGAAATTGGTGTCTGGGGTTATGAACCAGAAGACGTAGTATCTAAAGGTCGTGTTGGACCAGGTCAGATCTTAGTCATTGACACTTTCACTGGTAAATTGCTGGATACTAAAGACGTCAGTAATCATCTGAAAAAAATGCGTCCTTATCGTCAATGGTTGCGTGAAAATTCAGTGCGTATCCAAGGCAGCCCAGAGCTAGAAGAATATCTATGTGATCAAGGCTTAAAAGGCGATGCTTTAAAAGCAGCGCAAAAAATGTTTATGGTGACATTTGAAGAGCGAGATCAGTTATTACGTCCAATCGCTGAAAGTGGTCAAGAAGCAGTAGGTTCGATGGGTGATGATACGCCGATGGCTGTATTGTCTCGTCAAGTACGCCATGTAACAGATTACTTCCGTCAACAGTTTGCTCAGGTAACCAATCCACCAATCGATCCATTACGTGAATCGATCGTAATGTCTTTAGAAACATGTTTGGGTCGTGAACAAAATGTATTTGAACAAGGTCCAGAGCAT
Organism: Acinetobacter sp. ANC_7682; assembly: GCF_056779795.1. Classification (NCBI taxonomy): domain Bacteria; kingdom Pseudomonadati; phylum Pseudomonadota; class Gammaproteobacteria; order Moraxellales; family Moraxellaceae; genus Acinetobacter; species Acinetobacter sp. ANC_7682. The sequence continues at coordinate 44,138 of NZ_JBWYIQ010000007.1, forward strand.
GCGGATCGATTAATTATTTCAAGTCCTGTACTGTCAAACTCTAAAATGCATCAAATTCGCACTTTAGGTCGTAAGGGCTATGAGATTGCAGATATTGATCTAAACTATGCAGAGACTGAAGGTCTAGAAGCCGCGATTACACGTATTTGTGAAGAAGCAGCACAAGCAATTCGTGATGGCAAAACCCTATTGGTGATTTCTGATAAGAAAATTCGTGAAGGGTTCTTACCAGCCAATGCAGCGATGGTAACGGGTGCTATCCACCATTACCTCATCCATGCAGGTTTACGTACAGATGCAAACATTATTGTTGAAACAGCTTTAGCGCGTGATCCACACCAGTTTGCCGTAATGCTTGGCTTTGGCGCAACAGCAATTTACCCATATCTTGCATATGACGTCATTAATGATTTAATTGCGAAAGGTGAGTTGTTAGGTGATCCGATTCATGCGCAAGCGAATTTCCGTAAAGGGATAGAAAAAGGATTGTTGAAAGTCCTTTCAAAAATGGGTATTTCCACCGTTGCTTCATATCGCGGTGGGCAGTTGTTTGAGGCTGTTGGTTTATCTGAAGAAGTTGTTAATAAATGCTTCACAGGTGTTCCAAGCCGTATTAAAGGTGCGACTTTTGTTGATCTTGAAAATGATTTGAAAAAATTAGCAGAAACCGCTTGGAAATCACGTAAGCCAATTGAGCAAGGTGGTTTGCTGAAATTTGTATTTGATAAGGAATATCACGCTTTTAATCCTGATGTAATTAATGCTCTACATAAATCTGTACGTTCTGGGAAATATGAAGATTTTAAAGAATATGCTGAGCTTGTAAATAATCGTCCAGTGGCAACCATTCGTGATTTATTTAAACTCAAAACAGAAAATTCAATTCCACTGGATCAAGTTGAATCTGTAGAAGCGATTCTTCCGCGTTTTGACTCTGCAGGGATGTCTTTAGGGGCATTATCACCAGAAGCACATGAAGCGATTGCCATTGCAATGAATACAATTGGTGGTCGTTCGAACTCAGGTGAGGGTGGTGAAGATCCAGCGCGTTACGGCACAATCCGGAACTCAAAAATCAAACAAATCGCATCGGGTCGTTTTGGTGTAACGCCTGCTTACTTAACTTCTGCAGAAGTACTGCAAATTAAAGTGGCACAAGGTGCAAAACCGGGTGAAGGTGGTCAGTTGCCAGGTGGTAAAGTGAATGGCTTAATTGCACGTTTACGCTACTCTGTACCGGGTGTGACATTAATTTCTCCACCACCGCACCACGATATTTATTCAATCGAAGATTTATCGCAGTTAATTTTTGATTTAAAACAAGTGAACCCTCAAGCGATGGTCTCTGTAAAACTGGTATCTGAGCCAGGTGTGGGTACGATTGCTGCGGGTGTTGCAAAAGCCTATGCTGACTTTATTACCATCTCTGGTTATGACGGTGGTACAGCAGCATCGCCATTGTCTTCGATTCATCATGCGGGTTCGCCATGGGAGCTTGGTCTTTCTGAAGCGCATCAAGCCCTTCGTGTAAATGATTTGCGTGGTAAAGTTCGCGTTCAAACGGATGGTGGTTTAAAAACGGGTCTAGATGTCGTGAAAGCAGCTATTTTAGGTGCGGAAAGCTTCGGTTTTGGTTCTACACCAATGATTGCGTTGGGTTGTAAATACCTCCGTATCTGCCACTTAAATAACTGTGCGACTGGTGTAGCGACTCAGCAAGATCATTTGCGTCAAGAGCACTATATCGGCGAACCACAAATGCTCATTAACTTCTTCACCTTTATTGCTGAAGAAACACGTGAGTGGTTGGCTGCATTAGGTGTATCAAGTTTGAAAGACTTGATTGGTCGTACCGATTTACTAGAAATGCTACCTGGTGAAACAGATAAGCATGCTCACCTAGATTTAAGAGCTTTACTTGAATCACATCCAGCTGCTGAAGGCAAAGCTCAATATTGCGAAGTCGAAGGAAATGCACCATTTGATAAAGGTGTTTTGGCTGAGTCTATGATCGCAGAAATATTGCCTGCGATTGAAGCTGGTACAGGTGGTGAATACAGTTTTAGCATTGGTAACTGTGACCGTTCTATTGGGGCACGTGTTTCAGGTGAGATCGCTCGTCGCTATGGTAACTTAAGTATGGAAGCACACCCTGTTAAAGTGAATTTGACAGGTACTGCTGGACAATCACTTGGTGTATGGAATGCGGGTGGTCTGCATATCAAGCTTGAGGGTGATGCGAATGACTATGTGGGTAAAGGTATGGCGGGTGGTCGTATCTCAATTTTCCCACCGAAGGGTTCTCCATTCCAAACACAAGAAACAGCGATCATTGGTAACACATGTTTATATGGTGCAACAGGCGGTAAATTATTTGCTGCAGGTACAGCTGGTGAACGTTTTGCTGTTCGTAACTCAGGTGCGTTCGCGGTGATTGAGGGTGCAGGCGATCACTGCTGTGAATACATGACAGGTGGTATTGTGACGGTACTGGGTAAAGTTGGTCATAACTTCGGTGCAGGTATGACAGGTGGTTTTGCTTATGTACTTGATTTAGATAATGACTTTGTTGATCATTATAACCACGAGTTGATCGAGCTTAATCGTATTTCGACCGAATCAATGGAAGAACATAAAGAGTTCTTAAGCCGCATTTTAGATGAGCATATTAAGGAAACTGGTAGTGCTTGGGCGTATAAGATCCGTAATGAGTTTGATTTCTACAGCCGTAAATTCTGGTTGGTGAAACCGAAAGCTGCAAACTTGCAGACTTTATTAAAAACAACTCAAGCTGATCCTCAATAATTCCACTACTGCAGATATATAGGCAGATGCAGCTGAACTAACAACAGACTGCATCTACCCACGGAGAGAGACATGGCAGAACGCCTTAATAATGACTTTCAATTCCTGGATGTCGCACGCCAAGATCCAGAGAAAAAAGATCTCAACGTCCGCAAAGCTGAGTTTGTGGAAATTTATAAACCTTTTACAGCCGAAGTTGCGAAAAACCAAACACATCGCTGTTTAGGTTGTGGTAACCCTTACTGTGAATGGAAATGTCCAGTACATAACTATATTCCAAACTGGTTAAAACTGATTGCTGAAGGTCGTATTTTTCAAGCAGCAGAGCTTTGCCACCAAACCAATACACTACCGGAGGTGTGTGGTCGAGTTTGTCCTCAAGACCGTTTGTGTGAAGGTGCATGTACACTAAATGATGGGTTTGGTGCGGTGACCATTGGAAATGCTGAAAAGTATATTAATGATACGGCATTTGCATTGGGCTGGCGTCCTGACATGTCTCATGTCAAATGGACAGATAAAAAAGTCGCGATTATTGGTGCAGGCCCTGCAGGTCTAGGTTGTGCGGACATTTTGGTGCGCAATGGTGTTAAACCTGTCGTATTTGATAAGCGCCCAGAAATAGGTGGTTTGCTGACCTTTGGTATCCCTGAGTTTAAGATGGAAAAGGACGTGATGAAACGTCGTCGTGAAATCTTTACAGGCATGGGGATTGAATTCCGTTTAAATACAGAAATTGGCACAGACATCACCATTGATCAATTGCTTGCTGATTATGACGCTGTCTTCATGGGTATGGGAACATACACATACATGAAAGGTGGTTTCGCAGGTGAAGATTTGGAAGGTGTTTATGATGCCCTTGATTTCTTAATTGCCAATGTGAATCGTTGCCAAGGTTGGGAAAAAGATCCTTCAGAATTTATCAGTGTGGAAGGTAAGAAAGTTATTGTACTTGGTGGCGGTGATACTGCTATGGATTGTAACCGTACTTCAATCCGCCAAGGTGCAACATCTGTCACTTGTGCATACCGCCGCGATGAAGAAAACATGCCAGGTTCACGCCGTGAAGTTAAAAATGCGCGAGAAGAAGGTGTTGAATTTCAGTTCAATCGTCAGCCGATCGAAATCGTGGGTGAGAATGGAAAGGTCACAGGTGTTAAATTTGTGACGACTCAACTCAGTGAGCCTGATAGTCGTGGTCGTCGCAGTCCTGAACCGATCCCAGGTTCAGAGGAAATCTTACCTGCTGATGCAGTGCTGTTGGCCTTTGGTTTCCGTACAAGCCCTGCAGAATGGTTTAATGATGTAAGTATTAATTTAGATGGTTCAGGTCGTGTCGTTGCTCCTGAGCATCAACAATACAAGTTCCAAACTTCTAATCCGAAAATCTTTGCCGGTGGAGATATGGTGCGTGGTTCTGACTTGGTCGTAACTGCGATTTGGGAAGGACGTCAGGCTGCTGAAGGTATTTTAGATTATCTTGATGTTTAAACGAAAACATGCCTTACAAAAAATCCTACTTCGGTAGGATTTTTCATTTATATGCATGACTTGTTTGACAATCTCTTGTTGAATATTCAAAAGTATCCAATTCAAGAACTATCTTAAGAATCATGTAATTAAATTAAAAAAGAGAATGGAGTTGTAATTTAATTTGCGACTTTATTGGCAAAAAATATAATTTATTTGTCTGTGTGGTTATTTTTGCAATATTAAATCTGATTTATTCTGACAGTATGAATAAGAAATGCTATATCCATATAGGCTCTAAAATGACAACTACACAAATCGCCAAAGATAAATCTTATTTAAATCGTCCAAAAGCGATTGGGATTACCGTACGACGTTTAAATTATAATCCTAAAGCCATTCGACGCCATTTTTTCGCGAATTCTCCAGTCATGTCACATTTGTTGACAGCACTTTCTTCTACCTTTCCAATTGGTGAACAATTTTTTGTTCATAGTGTTCGTAATGTACGAGATAAAGTGAAAGATGAAAAATTACAAGCGCAGATTGCAGCCTTTATTGGTCAAGAGGCGATGCATTCAAAAGCACATGCGGAATTTAATGACGCTTGGCGCCGTGATGATTATCAACTTGATAACTTTCAAGCATGGTTAGCGCGACGCGATGAATTTATTCGTACTACCCATCCAAAATTGCAGTTAGCAATTACCTGTGCTTTTGAGCATTTTACAGCGTTATTGGGTGGTTATATTCTTCGTCATCCTGAAGTGCTGTCGACCTTAGATGAAGATGCAACTAAGCTTTGGGTGTGGCATGCAATTGAGGAAATCGAGCATCGAGCAGTTGCATTTGATGTCTACCAAGCGGTATATAAAGATACCAAAGTGCGCCGCAATATTATGCGTAGCGTAACCACAGGTTTTGCGAGTCTTACATTTTATTCAGCAACTCGATTATTTTGGCAAGATCGTCGAAAAAGCTTACCGAAGGTCAGTGGAAACTTATATGGTATTTACTTAATTTCTAAAATGATGATCGAACTAATTCCAGAATATCTATCATATTACAAAGAGGATTTTCATCCTTCTGAAATTGACTATACGGATATCGTGAATCATTGGAAGGCCAAATTAGCTGAAGAATATCAAGTGGAAGGCTTCCAAGAGCATTCCCAACCTGTACTGTATAGCTAATAAAAAACCTAGCGAAAGCTAGGTTTTTTATTACTTAGATGAATCTTGATTAAACTGACGCATTCTTCTTTGGCGCTGCCAAGGGAGGGGGCGGTCGAGTGCTTCAGGAACATCACCTGATGTAGAGCGTAAACGTAAATGTAATGCAGCTTGTGCAATTAAATTTGCCGATACAGGCGCCGTAATAAAGGCAAGTAATGTAATCAGTAGTTCAGCAAACCCTAAGCGACTATGAAAGGCTGAATAAATCATAGCTGCTATTAAAAAACTACCTAAGCCTAATGTGCTCGACTTTGTAGGGGCATGCAGACGCATGAAAAGGTCAGGCAATTTCACCATTCCAATTCCACCTACAAGTGTAAAAAAGGCACCATTGATCAGGAAGAAGGAAACTAAGATTTCCATAATCAGCTGAATATTCATAGTTTTCTCCTAGTCCACCACATGGCCTGTCGTAAAATAGCGAGCTAATGCTGCTGTCGATACGAAACCGAGCATGGCTACCAATAGTGCACCTTCAAATAAAGAGGTGCTAGCCCAATAAATTCCTAGAACCACAACTAAACACGTAGCATTCAGAAATAAAGTATCTAATGCAAGTAGTCGATCAACCATTGAAGGACCGATTACAAGACGGATTAGACAGAGCAACATTGAAATCGTAATTCCAATTAAGCTAATTCCCAATACATAAGGAAGAATGATCATTGAGAATCTCCTTGCTGTTTTACATGGAAAATTGCGATGAGAGGCGCTTCGTAGCGCTGTTTGATTTCTAAAATATCAGCCTCTGGATTGTCTGTATTAATCGAGTGAACAAGAATATCTCCACGTTCTTGGTCGATTCCAGCACTGACTGTACCAGGAGTAGTCGTAATGATCATTGCCAGTAAACTGTTTACTTGGTCATGATCCGTATCTAGAGGTACCCGATACCACTTAGGGTGTAGACGATCAGTAGGTCCTAGGACTTGTTTAGCAACACGAATATTACTGATGATAATGTCCCATAACACAACAAAAACCAGTTTAACTGCTAAATCCCAATGAATATTGGGTGTACGAACGATAAAAGGTTGTACTAGCTTAGGAATGACTAAACCAATAAGAATAGCAACCAATATATCAAACAACGCTGCGCTGTTAGCCAACATCAGCCAACTGATAGCCACGATAACTGAAACAAAAGGATGTGGCATGATTCGATCAAATAGAGAGCTCTTTTGTATCATTTACTGCTCCATCGGTTGAAGCTTAGATTGGGCTTCTTCAGGTTGTCGCTGGTTCAATTCTTGTTCTTTGATTTGACGGCGCTTGAACTCTGAGATGTGTTCGCCCTCAAGTGATTTTTCACTTATAACATGTGGAATATAATGTGCATTTGGGTCTGCAAACTCTCCGCCGTATTTTGTTTCTGGAAGATAATTGGGATCAAATGGTTGTACACTAATTACTTCACCACGTTCATCCATTTTTAAAACAGCAGTAATATATTGTTCTGAATCATTTAACTGATTTGCAGTTTGTTGAATATACAGTGTGACTGGATGAGCAAATATCACATAAGCGATTAAACTTATAATAAAGACAAAAATTGTGGTGTCATTACGTGGAGGTGCCTTGCTTGGTAACTTTTGATATTCATGATAAGACTCTTGATTAGGGTCATTTTCTGGTACAGTTGAACGCCATAAAATAACGAATCCTAAACGAGTGAAAGCTATGATACTAAGCAAGCTCACAATCAGAATGACAATAATAATGAGCAATTGATAGCTAGATACAGAGGCCGCTTGAAGGATAAATACTTTTCCAAAGAATCCACTGAAGGGTGGAAGTCCTGCCATCATGAGTGCAATAATGAAAAAGCAAATCGAAACTAGCGTCTGCTGTTTCATGATTGGTGCGATTTTTAGATGATCTTTGAATGCACCACGCTGCGAAGTAATCCAACCGCATAGCAAGTAGAATGCAGCGGCAATAATCGTACTATGCACGAGGTAATATAGCGCTGCAGCCCAAGCATCTGCAGTCATCAGAGAAAGGGCGATTGCAATCGTTCCTATAGACGATAGGATCATGAAACCAACAAAACGACGCATTCGCTCTGCACCAATCGCACCAATTACACCATAAATAGTCGTAATTAAACCAATTGGAAGCAGCCAAGTGCTGAGAATTTCTCGCGAAAGCTCATCGGTGAATACGGTTCCATTCACACGTAAAATGGCATAGATACCCACTTTGGTCATGATGGTGAATAATGCGGCTACAGGGGTCGTGGCGACGGCATAAGTTTTAGGTAGCCATAGTCCGACAGGGAGGATTGCAGCCTTGATACCAAAGACTACAAACAGCATTAATCCGCCTGCAACTGCCATATTGTACTGATCACCTTCAAGTGTACGTACAATTCGACCCACATCAGCCATATTCAGGCTACCAGTATTACCATAAATCATCCCTAAGCCAATCAAAAAGAATGCAGACGCTAATAGGTTGATCGTTACATAGTGAATACCAAGTTGGAAACGTGCTTTGCCTTGACCATGTAGAAGCAATACATATGAAGCCATCAACAGCACTTCAAAGAAAACAAACAAGTTAAATAAGTCGCCTGTTAGAAATGCACCACATAATCCCATGAGTAAAAAATGGCTCATTGCATGGAAATAGCGTCCACGTTCATCCCATTCTTTACTTGCAAACCAAATAATTGGTGTCGCAAGAGCATAGGTGAGCACGAGCATAAAGGCTGCCAAACGATCTAGTACAAGTACAATGCCAAAAGGAGCTGACCACTCGCTTAAACTATACACATAGATCTGACCAGAGTTTGCCTGAATTAAGTAAATGATTGCAGTCGCTAAACCAAGAAAAACCGATGTTAAACTGATTCCACGACGCCAAGGTTGACGCCAGTCATGCGCTAAAGATCCTGAACCTGGATTACCCAATAGCACTAAAATAAATGCAGTAAATGTCGGAATTAAAATACTTAAAATTGGCGAGTGGGTGAGCCATAAATCATAAAAATTCATCATTAAGGCTCATCCTCTCTTGGGTCTGTATTGATTATTTCTTCTTTAGAGTCAACATGATCAGTACCCGATTCATAGCGACTTCTCAATGCTAGTTGCACGATAAAAGCAGTTGTGGCAAAACCGATTACAATTGCCGTTAATACAAGTGCTTGAGGTAATGGATCTGTAACTTGAGTGGCATTGGTTAAAATCGCAGGTGAATTTAATTGAATCCGCCCCATTGCGAAGAGAAATAAATTGACTGCATACCCTATCATGGCCAAGCCTAGTACTACAGGGAAAGTGCGGGCACGTAAAATCAGATAAATACCAGTGGCAACCAATAATCCAATAGCGGAGGCGAGTAAAAATTCTAAACTAATCATTCTTTACTCCTTCGGTACAGGGCCGGTGATGCTTGAGTTGCGTGAGTCGCCTAAAACGGAAATCATGAGCATTGTTGCACCAACGACTGTGACATAGACACCAACATCAAATGCTGCAGCAGATGGCAAATGCATTTTTCCGAGAATGATCGGCTCTACATAAATATGAGCACTGGTCAGGAATGGTCGACCCCAGAACCACGCAGCGACCCCAGTCAGACCAGCAATAGTTAAGCCAGTACCAATCCAAATTTCATAAAGACGCCCAGACTTTGCTCGTAAGAGTTGTTCAGTGTGATCTTGACCTAGTGCAATGTACTGAATCACAAGCGCCATTGATGTAATGAGACCTGCGATAAAGCCACCCCCTGGAAGATTATGTCCGCGTAAGAAAATATATAAGCTGACGACTAAGGCAATCGGAAGGACCCAAGATGCGGTCATTCGGAACATCAACGGTGATGGATTAAAGCGATAGGTTAAGCCTTGTGTAATGGTCGTACCATGAGCACGCATTCCATCCATTAAACACAGTGTCCCAATCGCAGCAATACCCAGTACTGTGATTTCACCAAAGGTATCAAATCCACGGAAATCGACTAAAATTACGTTCACAATATTTGAACCACCACCGAGCGGTAGAGATTGTTGAACAAAGAACCATGAGATTGAATTGTGATCACGCGTTAGAATCATCCAAGTGATCCAACCGATTCCTAGGCCTCCGATGATTGCAATAACCGCATCTCTCCAACGACGAGTGCGTGAAGATTCATAAGGCGTAAGTTGTGGTAAGAGGGACAGACTCATCAGAAGTAAAACAGTTGTGACAACATCGACTGTGATTTGTGTGAGTGCCAGGTCTGGTGCTGACATCGTAACAAAGACCATCGTCACGACAAGACCGATTGCTCCACTGATAAGAACGGCTTTAATGCGTTCATGGTGAAACCAAAGCATCATCCAGCACGCTGAAAACAGTAGTAACCAAAGCACGATTGCAACCAATGGTGCATGCGTCAGTTCGCGTGTACCTGCATAAATACCTTGACCAATGAGAGGCATGGAGACTAAAGCAACAGCAAAAATTAATATCCACAATAAATAGTTTTGTAGAGAACCTGTTTCTGTTGCTCTTTTTAATTTTCGCGAATTTAAGAGCAAATGTTTGAGAAAGAGATCAAACAGGACTTTACCTTGAAGTTTGCCAAGTATTGGATCAAGGTCAATGTCACGAATTCTACTGTTCTTCGCAAGACTAAAATAAAAAATAATACCGCCAATCAATGCAATCGCACTCATCAATAAAGGCACGTTAAAGCCATGCCAGATTGCTAGATGTACGCCTTCAAAAGCTGGAAGGTTGGTGCTTGCTCGTGCACCAGCATTGACGATATCGCCTACTAAGAGCGCTGGTAATAGACCAACTGCAATACATAATGTAGCTAATAAAATTGCAGGTGCACGCATACCAATTGGTGGTTCATGCGCATCTTTATTTGGAATCGCTTTGCCTAAATCACCATCAAAAAATACGCCATGAACTAAACGAACAGAATACGCGACAGCAAACAGACCCGCGAGTGTTGCAATAATTGCTGCGAAGACACCTATACCACCTGAGAGATTCGCTAATAGTTCAGTAAAGAACATTTCTTTAGATAAGAATCCATTGGTCAGTGGTACACCAGCCATTGAGGCTGCTGTGATCATGGTTAAAGTCGCTGTAAATGGAAGTAACTGCCATACCCCACTGAGTTTTCTTAAATCACGGGTACCTGTTTCATGGTCGATAATGCCGGCGATCATGAATAATGCTGCTTTAAAGGTCGCATGGTTAATGATATGAAAAATAGCTGCAGCCACAGCGAGTGGTGAACCAATCCCCAGTAAGCAAACGATCAAGCCTAAATGACTAATGGTGGAGTAGGCGAGCAAACCTTTTAGATCTTCCTTAAAAATGGCAAAGAATGCGGCCATACATAAGGTAAATAAACCAATGAATGTGACGAGGTTATGATACAGAGCAGAACCAACAAAGATCGGCATTAAGCGCGCCAGTAAGAAAATTCCGGCTTTAACCATTGTCGCTGAATGCAAATAAGCTGACACGGGTGTTGGAGCAGCCATTGCATTTGGCAACCAAAAATGGAAAGGGAATTGAGCACTTTTGGTGAATGCACCTAAAAGAATAAGGAGCAAGGCTGGCACAAATAAATGACTCGATTGAATCTGCGCCGTCATATTGAGGATTTGATCAATTTGATATGTGCCAGTGATTTGACCTAATAGAATAAAACCACCGAGCATGGCTAAACCACCCATACCCGTGATGGTTAAGGCCATTCTTGAGCCACGCTGTGCTGCTTCGTAGTTACTCCAATAACCCACTAAAAGAAATGAAGAAATACTGGTCATTTCCCAAAAGACAAGAAGAATAAGTAAATTATTAGAAAGTGAAATGCCGAGCATGGCGGCCATGAACAGCATCAGTAAGAAATATAGCTTACTTAGACAGTTTTTATGATTTAAATAATAATAAGCATAAATATAAATGAGTGTCCCAATCCCTGTAATAAGGAGGGAGAAGATCAAGCCTAATGCATCAAGTCTAAAGCTTAAGTCGATACCAAACTGTGGTAACCATGACCAATGTTCAGAGATGACTTGACCTTGAAAGACGTCTTTGGCTTGAGTCAGCAACAAGATAAAACTTGTTAAGCTGACTCCAATTGCCCCTAATGCTGTAGCCCCGCGAGAGATTTTTTGCAGCCAGAGGACAAGAAAAGTGCCAAGTATTAATGGTAACAATATAATAATCGGTAGCACACTCGTATCCATAGAGTTGTAGGCCGGAACCTATGATGAGTTTTATCTTTCAAAAGCTTGAGGATGGCAAAGAGTCATCCAACTACTTAAACTTTGAAAGCCGAACGAATTTTAAAAACAAAAACAAGTTGTGTTGCGCAACTTGGAAAGCTAATGCAAAGAAATAGACATTTTTTGATTAAAAAATGAATGAGTAGATTTTATTACATGTATAAAATTACATCAAACTTTTTAGCTACACAATTCAGAATTATAGCGAAAAAAAGCTTAAATTTCTGTTTAAATTGAGTGAGTCATACCCGATTAATTCATCTAATTCCAATCAATTAGGGTGATGAAATACTTGATAAATCTCCAGCTTGGAGATACTCAATAAAGCGCTGTTTTTCTGACACTGATAAATTTTTGAAGTATTCAAACAAACGCAAGCCATCAAGCGTATCAGTAGATCGACTCACTTCAGTGATTTGATCATCTTGTAAATCATTAGCCATGAGTTGAGCAAATAGTTCATCATATTGTTCCCTGATTTGGTTTTGTTCTACTTCAACAATTTTTCGATTTTCTAACTTAAAATGTTGTACATCTACTTCATTGTTTAAAATCAATTCAGAGCATGCAGATGCGATAATTTGAATTTGTGGGAATGCTTCATGCAAACGGCTGAGTACGTTTTGCACAAAATCTTCATCTACTTGAGCATCAATATTGTCAATTAATAGAATGCCTTCACCATCAAGGCATGGGTCAATACTATGAGGATTCAGGAGACAAAGTCGTCTGACAATATCACCTACTAAACACAACCATTGACGATACGAATTAGATAATTGCGAAAAAGGAATTTCTTGACCATTTTGTACCAGCATCAATTGGATCTTGGGCGTGTATTCAATATAAATGTCACTGATCGATGGGAATAATGTCTGGATGGCTTTCTTGAGTGTTTTGAGTGATGGTAGTTGCATCTCTGCTTCAAGATTCAATAATTTTGCAACTAAATCCTCTTGGTCATGATGAGAGGATAATTTTTGATTGGTTTGAATTTTTTGAAAAACTTGTGCTAATCGTGCATTTTCGATGTCACTAATTTCACGAAACCATTCGAAGAACCGAGCAAAGGTTGTATAAGGGAGTGATGCAAGTTCGTAGGCTGCATGTGTTTGTAATACAGCAGGATTATTTTTGCTTAGCAAATTAACTTCGTTGATAAAGCGATCAGAAGGATAATAGGCCACCATAGGCATGCCTTGAGCAGGATCTTGTTTGATCGCTTGTTGATAAAGATGAACGAGTGATTCTAATTGAGTCGTTAGCGCTTTACTATGGCCTACACCTTTACTGGTTAATGTTTTATAGAGTTGCCATTCGCACAAACCCTCTTCATTGTTTTGCACGGTCGCAGCCTGTTCAATAGATCCAATATCCGTGGGATATTGAACACAAATATCTATTTTGGCTTGAATGTGTTTGTGCTTAATATCCGAATCAAGCATGACTACACCAGCGGTTCTTAAATCTTTGGCGCGTGCAGCAAACCACGTTAAAGCTTGATAAATATTTTTAATAATCGCAGTTTTACCAGAGGCCTGATCACCTAAAATAATAGATATTGGTCGTTGAGTTGGATCAAATTTAATTTTTATATCTGAAAAATGATAACAGTGACGTAACTGAATAGATTGAACTTTCATATTTTGCCTGCAACTTATCGTAGGGGATTATGCTGTTGCTTTCGTTTTAATAGTGGATTTAAGTTTGAGTTGTTGTATTAAATCATAAATATGATGAATATTTAAGCTGCTTTTTGCTCGTGTACATGCAACATAAAGTAAACGTAATTCTTCATCGCTAATTTTATGTTCTAGTCCATTAATTTTAAATTGGTAATCATCTTCTAAATGCACGCGATTCCACTCTAAACCTTTGGCTTTATGAGCGGTTGAGATTACATAGTCCGCTTGTTCAATGGGTGTGATTTTGGCAAGTGCTCGTTTGAGTGGGTCTGTACCATGTTCATCAACCAATTTAACCAACGGCTTGATATCACTACCATCATTTGTTTCACAATATTCATGCACATCATGCCAAGAGTTGAACCAAGCTAACTCTGGAACGTCCGTTACTCTTTTACCTTGTTTAAGTAAGCTTGCAGCGTCAACAAAGCGATTTAATTTCGCATGATCGGCTTGCAGGCTCACTTTGTCTCCTTGAACTAATCCTGAGAGTAAAAGTTCCATCGCGCGTGCGTTAGTACGGCATAAAATCGCATCTCGCATTTTGGTATGAGGCTTGTTGACGACTTTTGATTGGAGTTCGGGATTGCCAATCAATGGAACAGTCTCATTGAGTGCGCCTAATAAGTGATTAGCAACTTCAGCAATATCATCACCAAAACGGAATGAAGTGGTTAGGCGCGATTCGGGTAAAGGCATTTGTTGCATTGCATTGACTGCCCCACGCCATGCATAAATTTGTTGATGTGCGTCGCCGACATAGATGACTTGCGTACTTTTTTGTTTGAGTAAAATCCCTAGCATGAGTGGGTCAGCATCCTGTGCTTCATCAAACAATACATAGTCTGCGGGTATAAAAGGATCTGATAAAGCCCATAATTTGAGATAGATATCATGTCCAATGCCAGCCTGATGATTAGGGTCGATTGATTCTAACCAACGACGTTCGACTGCAGGATAAAGGTGTTGCTGCAATACCGCAATATCGTCAGCATGTAGCCAACTTGGTGCTTGAATATGGCGGGGTGCAGGATATTGCGAGCTTGTTGAACAGAAATAACTAACAGCATTTGCAACTAAGCCCGCCAAACGACTAGGCATAAGCGCATATTTTTCGTAACGCCCCCCCATGAGTCGGCGTAATGTGATGGGTTGCAAACGGTATTCTTTGGCAATAAAGCTCGGGCTCAAGCGTGGGAGTCTAAGTTTATCTGTCACTCCACGTGGAACGCTTCGAAATGCTAAAGAGTGGAATGTACGACAATCCACGCGCTGATGAAATTTTTGTTGAGCCTCGCTGGCAATCGCTTTGTTAAAGGCAAGATACATACCGCGACGCTGTTGCATCGCATCACTGACTAATTTAAGCGTTGTTGTTTTACCTGTACCTGCATAGGCAATCACTTTGAAGGATTGACCAGATTGCGCTTGTTGAATCGCAATTTCTTGTTCTAAGGTAGGTTTGACAATGACAGACACAGGTTAATAAATCTTCAATGGTTTTAAAATGATCAGTGAGTATAGCAAGAATTTACAAAGGGGAGAGTTCAATCTTCTTCTTTTTGGATGGGGAGTCTTCGGCGACTTAAAAAGCCGAATTAAATAAAAAAGCCATGTTTGAACATGGCTTTATAAGAGTAAATTAATGCGTGCGATTCGCTTTTTCAACAAGTCCTGATAGACCCTGACGTCGTGCAAGCTCATTTAAAACGAGTTGAATATCAAGATCGAAGTAACCCAGCATGACTATGGTATGGAACCAAACATCAGCAACTTCATAAATTAAATCATTTTGGTGATCCAGCGTCGCTTCTTGTTTGAAATCTTTAGCAGCAATTACCGTTTCAAAACTTTCTTCACCAATTTTTTCTAATATTTTATTGAGACCTTTATGATAAAGCTTTGCCACATAAGAAGAGTCAGGATCTGCAGATTTACGTTCTGCCATCATTTGACCAAGATAATGTAATACATCGACTTGCTCAGCTTGAGCTGTTGATGCATTCATCACTTTACTATGCGCATTCTCAGACTTTTCGCCATAAATTTGGTTCGGATCTTTCAATTGAGCGTCTACAATTTCCCAACCGTTTGATGTTAAGCGGCGATAAAAACATGATTCACGTCCCGTATGGCAAGCAATGCCACCATGTTGCTCAATTTGAAGAACGATCACATCAGCATCACAATCTAAACGAATTTCATGCACAGTTTGGAAGTGACCTGATTCTTCGCCTTTATGCCACAATTTGCTGCGTGAACGAGAGTAGTAAACAGCTTGATTTTTTTCTGCTGTAAGTGCCAAAGACTCACGATTCATCCAAGCCACCATCAACACTCGACCTGTTTGATGATGCTGAGCAATGGCAGGGATTAAACCTTGTTCGTTAAATTTTACTTCATCGAGCCATTGCGTATTGTTCATAAGGATTTCACCAGAATTAAATGAGACACTACAAAATTGTAGGTCATTAGTTTAAGCGAATAAATCTTTGTAGGGGAGAGTAGAAATTAATTTATTTAAGATCTTGCATATATTCTTCAAAGTTTTGCTTATGGATCATTTCTAAGAATGCATCCCCTAAGCGTTGACTTTCAGCTACAGACTGTTTCCAAAGCTCGATTCGTTTTTTTTGATCAAGCCCTTTCAGTGTGAAATCTTTGCGATCAGGAAGACGTCCTAAAGGAAGTGATCTTAAATAAGACTCAGAGGGTGCAATCAATACGGTTCGTGCTTGATATTCAGCATTAGATCTACGTTTTTTGAGGAACTTATCGAACCAACCCGGTGTTATTTGATCTGTAAAATGAGGGTATAGGACAATCCCATGACTCGGTAAAGGTAGATCAATATGATAATCGATTAGCCCGCCATCACGATAAGCAGCGACATCTGCACCTTCGATATTTCTGACCGCCGGCATCACAAATGGAATGGATGCAGATGCCATTAACCAATCTTCTAAATTTTTTTCAGTCAACGCATAATCAAGGTGTTCGAATTCATTTTTGATGAGTGAAAGTCGTGAAGCGTTGTGTGGTTGGGCAATTGTACGTTGCATGAAGTGCCCAATTTTAGCTCTCGAAAAAGTATTGAGACCGATAATGCCAGCGACTGCACGGGCAAGCATAAGAGGGTGATCACTTTGAAATTTTTTCGATGACTTTACTGCCAAAATAGCCAGATGGTAGTCGGGATGATCAATAATTTGATTGGTTTTACCTTGAAGGAGGGCTTTAAGCATGCCGCGACAGACGTCTCCAACTTCAATAATATTCATCTTAGGTCGAAATTCAAGATGGGTATATAAGTCTGCTAATTTGGATGTGCCTGCTTGTGCACCATGCGCTGCAATACTTGCAAAACGCCAACTCCCAATGGATGAGCCAATTAAAGTCCGTTTTTTGGGTGCTTGAGCAAAGAACTCACCAAAAACAGCTTGGTCCAATCCTTGAATTCCAATACCTTTGGGACCACCTGCTGCTCCAGGAACAAAATCAACCGCACTGGCTTGTAGACCTTGTTCTTGAATGATCTTTTTTGCTTTATAACCTACATGAATATTCAAGCAAGGTTGAGTGTTTTTGAGGATATGTGTCATAAGCAATTCAGCGACTAAAACCTATTGAAGTAGTAAGTTTTGATATGAGATAGTGAACTTATTTCACCATACGCCAAATGGCAATAAAGGATGCCAATACAATTAAAATCATGGAGATAAACCATGGTGCGATCACAGCAATTGAGAGCAGAATTGCGATTACACTTCCGAAAATCCAACTACGCTTTTGCTGATGCTCCATTTGTAAGCGCAGCGTTTGAAGTTCATTCAATTGTTTAGCATGCCATGCAGACTGATTTTTTAAACCGTTAAGACTGTCAATCAGTAAAGTTGGTAAATCCTGAGCACCTAATAATAAGTCGGGAATTTTTTGTCCTAATTCTTTAATATTTTTTTGAGGGTTCATTTGGGCTTTAACCCAATCCGTTAGAATTGGTTTTGCTAACTTCCAAATATCTAATTCAGGATAAAGGTCTGTACCTAAGCCTTCAACATGTACTAAGGTTTTAAGCAATAACATCAGTTGCGGTGGAATTTCTAAATGAAAACGTCGAGCGATGTCCATCACTTGGATCAATATGCCTGCGAAATCTAACTCATGCATCGGTTTCGAAACCATAGGTCCTACTGTACGACGCATTTCACGTGCTAAAGCATCTTGATCCGTGCCTGGTGGAATCCAACCTGCTTGATGCACAATCTGAATCAATTGCATGAAATCACTGTTCATGACTGCCAGCAACATACGTGCTATCGTCATTTGATCATGCTTGGAAAGCTCGCCCATGATGGCGCAATCGAGCGCAATAAATCTTGGATTTTGCGGATTAATCGTTTCTACGAAAACATTACCCGGATGCATATCTGCATGGAAAAAATTATCGCGAAACACTTGAGTAAAGAAGATTGTTAAGCCTTTTTCTGCTAAGTCTGCACGGTTCATTCCTAAACGATCAAAGGTCGCAGTATCTGAGATAGGCACACCGGTGATGCGCTCTGCCACCATCACATCCAGACTATCCATATACACTTCAGGCACATACATCATACTTGAGCCAGTAAAATAATGGCGCATACGTCGTGTATTTTCGGCTTCAAGAGTCAAGTCGAGTTCATTTAAAATGATTTGACGATAATCTTGAATAATTTCTGATAGATGTAAAGCACGGGCAGCTTCTAGCCTTTTTTCTAAATAGTGACCAAGCCATTCTAAAATTTCAAAATCTTGAATAATTTGAGCACGTATATTCGGGCGAGTTACTTTCACGACAACTTCACGACCATCGTGAAGAGCAGCGGTATGTACTTGAGCAATTGAAGCAGCAGCTAGCGGCTTATCATCGAAGCGCGTAAATAATGTGGAAACATCTGCTTTAAGCGAATCTTGAATTCTTTGCTTAGCCACTCCAAAATCGAAAGGTTTAACACGATCTTGTAATAACACCAATTGTTGTAATATTTCTGGTGGAATTAGATCGCGACGCGTAGAGAGGAGCTGCCCTAATTTAATTGCGAGTGGCCCCATTTCTTCTAAAGCTTCTTTAAGCTTTAAAGGATTTTTACGTTCTCGACTAGAAAGTGCAGCAGGATGCAAACGTATAAGATTCAGCAGGGGGCGAACCTTTGCAGGAATATCTTCCGCAGGAACCAACGTGTCGAGTCTATAGTGCGCAGCTATACGCCAAAGTTCGATTAAACGTCTAATGTGCGGAATCATATATGCAATTACCTGAAATCTACGAAGGGTTAAATTTTGATTTTAAAAGCTGAATTTTTGCTTCTAGTCGATCAATATCTTGATTAAGCTGGCGAGTTCCATGGAGAAGATCGTCCATTTGCCAACGTGGTGCGAATAGTCCGGTATCTTCTTTTAAAAAGTCTTCCGCAAAAAAAAGATGAGATTGAAGTGACTTAATTAAATGTTGTGGTGCTAATTGAACCTTGCCGATTTGACTTGCAAGATTAGGTCCGATCCAATCACTTAACTGTGAAGCGAGATCTGGCTCAGCATTTTGTATAATTTTTTGAATGTCTTGCAGAAGGCGATAGTCACCTTGAACGGGAATATTGCCAATGTCATCTGCTAGAAATAGTTTGCACAGGTCGACCACATTATTAACATGCAATGTGGAATCTGCTTCAGTAATCGTGTGAGCTTGCTCCCAAGGCCGCTGTTCGAAAATAGAGGGTTGAGTGCTATGACCTGTTATTGTTGGTTCTAAACGAATTTTATTTTCATCAAAAAACACATCAACAGAAAGTTGTGGTGTATCAATCACAACACGAAGCATTTTCCCTTGTAATTGGTTAAATTGGATACGAGTAATCGCATCCAAATTAATCCAATGATGTATGGTTTTTTCAACTGCACCCAGTGCTAAGATTGACCACATGACGAAGTGCTACCTGCGGTTAGAGTTTAAAACCACGGTGAACTGCAACAATACCACCTGTTAAATTGTGATAATCGCAGTTTTGGAAGCCCGCATTTTCCATCATGCTTTTCAATGTGCGTTGGTCTGGGTGCATACGAATTGATTCAGCAAGATATTTATAGCTTTCAGCATCATTTGCCACAATTTTACCCATGATTGGTAAAGCAGTGAATGAGTACAAATCATAGAGTTTTGAGAAAGGCTCAAACACTGGTTTTGAAAACTCTAATACAAGTAAGCGACCACCTGGTTTAAGTACACGATACATTGCTGCAAGCGCAGCATCTTTGTCTGTTACATTGCGCAGACCAAAACTGATGGTGAGTAAATCAAAACTGTTATCTTCGAAAGGCTCGAGGGTTTCAGCATTCGCCAGTACAAAATCAACGTTGGTACAACCCGCGTCGATCAGACGGTCGCGACCTACATTCAGCATGGATTCATTAATATCAGATAATACAACATGCCCAGTAGGACCAACTTCACGGCTAAATACTTTCGCTAAATCACCAGTACCACCAGCGATATCTAAAACGCGTTGCCCACGGCGAACGCCAGACATATTAATGGCAAAACGTTTCCACAAACGATGAATACCAAATGACATTAAGTCATTCATGATGTCGTATTTCGCGGCAACTGAATGGAAAACTTCAGCGACTTTTTGCGCTTTCTCTTCAGAATTTACGGTTTTATAACCGAAGTGTGTCGTTGGTCCAACGTTTCCAGTATTCGCACCACGTGGCAAATTATATTTCGGTACTGAAGAATGTACTGGCGTATCTGTCA
This sequence comes from Acinetobacter sp. ANC_7682, assembly GCF_056779795.1. NCBI lineage: Bacteria > Pseudomonadati > Pseudomonadota > Gammaproteobacteria > Moraxellales > Moraxellaceae > Acinetobacter > Acinetobacter sp. ANC_7682. The sequence goes on from NZ_JBWYIQ010000007.1 coordinate 64,370, forward strand.
GTTGCTCTTGTAGCGATTGTTGCTGACCTTGAGGTGCGCCAGTTGGTAATGGATCTGTTAAAAAAGGACTCACGTTGTCTTTATTATTTGCCGGCTCAACCTGAGCATGAGGCTGTTGATTTTCATTAGACATTCGAGTCACTCCTGAACACAAATAATATTAAATCTGAATTAAACTGCATAATGACAGATTCTTAAGTTTTTTTCAGTCTAGATTATGCAATTGATATGAATAATATACAGAATTAAAGCGAAGTTTCATCCATGAAATGACAAGATGTTCTTTTATTTTCGATATTCTGACCAGACGCTTTTACGCTTTTTCGGCTGATCAGAATCTTGGCTGATGAATTTTAATTAAGCGATTTGGAAGGGATTTTCTTTCCCTGAGTGTACATTATTCACAATGATTCGCTCTTTTTCAGTAAAATTCCGAATGAAGGTCGCAGCCGATTTCATTGGTTTCATAGCGACAAAGCCTTCACCAATAAAGTCATACATCAGTTCAAAATTATATTTGCTTGCTGCACCTTTACACATTTTAAACGCTGTGTGCATGATGAATGAACGCATGTATTTGTCCAGACTTAGACCGAGCTCATCCAACAGATTGAGTTGTTCATGGCGCGCTTGCTCTTGATCTAAAGCCACTAAAGTTTCACGCATCATTTCATCAGTAATTGGTTGGTCTTTTGGATAATGTTGGAGTAAATACTGTGCAACTTGTTCATCCAATTGCATTGCCAAGACCGCTAGTCCTACAGACTTTAATCCGGTTTTAATGGCATTTTCTGGAATGATTTTTTCAGCTTTGTGTGCGTATTTTAGTAAACGTTCGATTTGCAATGCTAGGTCATCAAATTCTGGGCCACCATAAAGACGGTTAATAAAATATTGAGCCATCAGCTTATTTTTATCTTCAGCGAATAACTCAGCATGTGTTTGAAGTATGCGCTGTTTTAGCCAATTTTGAGCACCATTTAACCTTTGTTTAAGTGCCGGATCCTGATGATAATTGAGTTGTTTGTATTGTTCTAAAAGTTGATCTAATGCAGCAAGTTTGGACATGTTCTAGCTCAATTAAAAGGACTGAAAAAAGCATAATAGGTTGGATTGCGCTCGACTATGACTGTTGAAATCTAAAATAAAACCTTTCAGGTCAGTCATGGATGAAAAGACAATTGCAATAAATTGTACCTGAAGATTTAAGTTGATACTGTTCCTTGAGTATACTGTCGAAAATACAATAATTTTGAGTGGGCTATGTCTGAACCAAAACAACAATCTGATAAAAATACTGATCAACCCGAAGATAAGAACAAAACATTTGATACAGATCAGATCAATTTGGACTTAATTGAAGCACAATATGCACTCAAAGATACACGCGGTAAGAAAAATGCCAAAAGCTTAGTGGTGTTGGTAAGTGGCATCGAGTTAGCAGGTAAAGGAGAATCGGTTAAGCAATTAAGAGAATGGGTCGATCCACGATATTTGAAAGTCAAAGCTGACCCTCCTCATCTTATTCAGCCAAATATCCCATATTGGCAACCTTATGCACGTTATATTCCTGCTGAAGGGCAAATGATCGTTATGTTTGGGAATTGGTATAGTGATCTCTTAGCCACATCCTTACATGTTTCAAAACCATTTGATGAAACCATGTTCGAAAATTATTTGCAGCAAATGCAAAGTTTTGAGCAGGATTTAAAAAATAATCATGTTGATGTCGTGAAAGTTTGGTTTGATTTATCGTGGAAATCATTACAGAAGCGTTTAGATAAAATTGAACCTTCGGAGCAGCGTTGTCATAAATTGCATGGGCTGGATTGGCGCAATAAAAAACAATATGAAAATGTACAACGATTGCGTCAAAAATTTACCCAAGACTGGGTCATTATCGATTGTGAAGATGAAGTATGTCGTGATCAGAAATTCGCAGAAGTTGTATTAGCGCGACTGAAAGATTTGCCAAATCATCCTCAAAAAATGCGCCAAAAATGGCATCAAGCGGATATCCCAGAAATTTTAACGTCCCCCAATGAAGAAGCACTTGAAAAAGATCAGTATAAGGCTGAACTCAAGAAACTGACCAAGAAGGTCGCTGAAGCATTACGCGCAGAAGGACAAAAAACGGTGATCGTTTTTGAGGGGATGGATGCTGCAGGTAAAGGTGGTGCGATCAAGCGTATTGTGAAAAAGCTCGATCCAAGAGAATATGGAATTTATAATATTTCTGCGCCCGAAAAGTATGAATTGGCGCGGCCTTATCTCTGGCGTTTTTGGAATAAACTGCTTGAAGATGAAAAAATCTCGATTTTCGATCGCTCTTGGTACGGTCGTGTATTGGTGGAAAGAGTTGAAGGTTTTGCAACGGATGTAGAGTGGAAACGTGCATATGATGAGATTAATCGCTTTGAAAAAGATCTAGTAGATACGCAAACAGTAGTCATTAAGTTTTGGTTGGCCATCAGTCAAGAAGAGCAAGCCAATCGTTTCAAAGCACGAGAGGAAACACCGCATAAGCGTTTTAAAATTACGGCTGAAGATTGGCGTAATCGCAAACGTTGGGATGATTATTTATTGGCTGCAGCAGACATGCTCCATCGAACCAATACCGAAGATGCGCCGTGGTATATCATTGCTACCAATGATAAATATACTGCACGCCTTGAGATTTTGAAGGCAATTTTGAAACAATTAAAAGTAGACGCCTAGAACTGGTGAGAGATATAAATAAAGCCCTGTAAGGGCTTTATTTATACGTCTAAGGATTTTATTTGTTAAGCGTATTTCACAACATTTGCTTGTTGTTTTTGTTGAATGCTTTTGGCAAGTTTATAGCTTTCTTCAACATGAGCCTCAGCCACTTTTTTCATGACAATATAACCCAAGCTAGCTGCAATAATTGAACCGCCCAATGGAATAAACTTAGTCACTTGCTTGGTCAACACTTTGGCTGCCATATTGTTCAGCGAAGCTTTAGCGGCAGTACGAGCCACGACTAGACCAGAAAACTCGAAACCGCGTTTGCGTAGTTCGTTCCAATGGATTTTTTTGGTTTGAGGATCAAAAACGCTGATTTGTTCAGGAGCTAAGCCAAAGCGAGCATTAATTTCTGGAATTAAAATTGACAACATACCTACGTCAATCACAACATCTAAAAAGGGCACAGGAATGACAGCAACACCTGCTGAAACATAAGAGCGTTTTTTGACGAGATCAAGACATTCATCTCGAATTTGTTCTAAATTTAAATTTGGGTCGATTGTTTCTGGAATTTTATCAATTTTCATTTATTTATCACCTAATCAAAGTCTATGGTTCTCGATCCATCACATGATGAACATAGCGCGAGATGAAAGTTTTATTAAAGTCATAAAGTAAAAGTGACATAGTCAGATTAAGATGTATAGTAATTTATGTTTATGATTTTGTTCACACAACTTCATAACGTGTACGTTGTATGGTGAAAGGGACCTTATGGGAATTCATGTAATTCAAAGTCAGCGCATTGAAGTTTTGGTACAAGGCATCATCACGACTCAAAAGCGTCCCACGAACAACCCATTTGCAGTCCTACAGCAACAACATTTTGTGGTGCCTTCTGCGGCAATGCAAGAGTGGTTAACCCAACGGTTATCTGAGTACCAAGGCATCAGTGCAAATACATTTTTCCATCAACGTATTCGTGGCTTTCAATGGTATGCCTACCAGCAAATTTTGAGTGACAAAGATAAAGTACGTAAAGCGAATATTCCACGTCTGATTATGAAGTGGCGTATTTTCCAAGCACTCAAACCTTTTATACAGCGTGCGCATAATCAGCTTGAGGTTGAACATCCTTTATTCCCATTAATCACACGTATCTATGACAGCGCAGCACGTATTGAACAGTCAAATGAACAATATCGAAAAAAAATGAGCATGTTGTATTGGGTGTCTGATCAAGTGTCAAAATTGTTCAGCAATTACATGATTTATCGAGCAGAGTGTCGCCGAGCATGTGAATATGATTGTCGTTGTCCTGAAAATTGGATTCAGGTATGGGGGCGTAATGAAGCACTCAATATTGAACAACAATTACAATATTTAAATGGTCAAGATTCCAGTTTTAAATTTTCGCAGACACAACAATTAGAGGCTTGGCAACGTTGGTTATGGCTCAATATTTTTCATGAAGACTTTGTTGAAATGCAAAGTATTGATCATGATTTTTGGGCTGTACTTCGTGATGAACAGCAACAGAAAATAGCCCTCAAAAAACTACCACAGCAACTGATCGTTTTTACACTCTTGGATTTACCACCAAGTCAATTACAGTTTTTGCGCCGTTTGGGTCAGTACATTGATGTGTTGATTTTGCATTACAATCCCTCACAAGAATATTGGGCGGATAGTGTCGATCCGAATTGGAAAAAACAATATGACTTAAAGCTCAAAGAGCGATATATCGAAAAGTTTCAGCAAAAGCATCAAAGAAAACCAGCTGATAATGAAGTTGAGCAGTTTTTTGAGAATTTTAGTCTGAGCTTTAATGGGCTGGCACGTGAGTCCAGACATCCCTTATTAACACGAATGGGAAAGCAGGCACGTGATCACTTTTCTCTGTTGTCGAACCTTTCCTCGGGTGATGAGGGGCAATGGATAGATGCTTTTGTGGATGAAGCACCGCAGCATTTACTGAGTCAATTGCAATCAGATATTTTACATTTGGTTGAACCTCAAGCTCAAAGTTATGTATTAGATCCAGCAGACGATTCAATCCACATTCATGTTTGTCATTCCGCTGTACGACAGCTTGAAGTCTTAAAAGATCAATTGACCCGATGGCTTGCTCAGTCAACAGCAGAAGCAACACGCCGTCCGAGTGATATTTTAGTTCTTGCGCCTGATCTGAAACAAATTGAGCCTTTGATACGGAGTGTGTTTCCGCAAAAAAATACTGCAACAGGTGTTTATCTGCCAGTAAAGCTAGCTGGTATCACGCAGTTAGATACAGTATTGGCATGGCGTTCAGTGTTAGGGCGAATTGAACTGATACAAAGTCGATTTACCATTGATGATTTTGCTGATTGGTTGAACTTAGCAGCGACCCAGGTGAGATATTGCTTAGACATTAACGGGACTGAGCGCATCTTATCGTTGTTGAGACAAGCGGGATTTCGACGAGGTTTGGATGAGCAACATCTGCAAAAAACATTGGCGGAGTATGATCAAGACTATCGGTTCAGTTTTAAGTATGCCTTAGATCGTTTGGCGCTGGGTGTGGCTGTTCCAGTTCATGCGATGTTTCAGGAGACCTTAAGTTCTCATGTAGTGGACTCGGGTGATTTTCACTTAATTGCCACGCTCATTGAAATATATAAGCACTTTGTAGAGCGTCGAGATTGGCTCACGACGATTGAAATCGAAAATGATCAAGAGACGTCAGAGCATGTTGAATTTTGGCTCAATCGTTTAATTTTAGAAGTTAATGAGTTTGAAAGCGCTGGTGTAAGCTCGTTAGAGATGATTAAAGAGATTATTCAAAAGCAAATAAGAATGCTAACGCTGGCAAATTTCTATGAAGAACATGATCAAGCCATTCTTAAAAACATACGTTTGCCCTTGAGCTATATTCTGACTGAAATCCAAAGCACCCTTGAATCGCAACTTGATTATGCATTGCCAACTGGACAAATTACATTTAGTCAAATTGGTTTGATTCGGCCAATACCGTATAAGTTAATTGTCATGATGAATTTAGATGGGGGGAAGTTTCCAAATCGGGAGAGTCATTTACCTTTTGATTTAATGGATTTACTCAAGCCCATGATTGGTGATCGATCACGTTTAGACGATGATCAAGGTGCTTTTTTAGATGCTTTGTTGTTGGCCAAAGATAATCTCTGGCTATTCTATAATGGTTTTGATGTAGCCGATGGTGAAGTACGAGATCCATCGAGTAGTGTTCAGGAATTACTCCAACATCTCGCGTGGATCATAAAAACATCAGATCAATCTTCCTCGAATCCTCTCATTGATATTGATGGCATTCAAGTTCATCAGAATTTGAGCACACTCTACACGGTACATCCTTTGCAACCCTTTGATCCTGATGGTTTTCAGCAACAGCATCAGCGCTATGAAGATGAATGGTATGCCGTGGCTTCTAACCTCAGTCGTCAGGATCAACGTGGTCATAGAGAGGCTTGGATTAATACCACGCTTGAATTGAATCAGGACATCATGGTCTTGGATGCTGAACAATGGATCAAAGATATCTGTTTTCCTGCGCGTCTTTATTTAAAAACCTTAGGCGTATCTAATTTAAAGGATCAGGATTTACCTGAGGTGAATGAGCCGTTGTTATTAGATGGATTGGCGCGATACTCTATTCGTGACTTTTTACAACAGCAGCCAAATGTTTCGAAGCTTCAGACTGAATTACTCAGTGACCAGCTTCCTGTCGGCAAATTACAAGAAGTCAGTTTGAAAATGAGTCTATTAGAGCATCAACAGTTATTAAAAAGACAAAAGTGCTATGTTGATGAACCGACCAAAATCACTCAGCGCGTCATAGCAATAGATGATATACATCTTCAAGTGACCGTTCCTCAAGGGGATGAGACGAGTTGGGTGAGTGTTTCAACATCCAGTGCACGCGCACAACGACGAGCACATGTGTGGTTAGAATACTTACTTTGGTTAAGTTATCGAGACTTACCAGATCACCTTGCAACTGAAATGCAGCGCATCCAAATCTTTAGCGATAAAACCATCATGTGTACTGGCCTGACGACGAAACAAGCTCAGGATATGCTTTCCCAATGGATTCATGCATATAAACAAGCTCAGATAGAGCCTCTCGTTTTACCTGCAGCATTGCTGATGAAACTTGCGGTAGATGGAAAAGCATTAGAATGGGTCACTGATGAAGAGGGTCATCAGCAGTTAAATAACTTCGATAAGCTATTAAATGAGTGGAATAAAAGCGATGCTTTTCTGAGTTATAGTTTAAATGACAGTGAAGAAAGTCATTTGCACCGAGATTGGCAGTATATTTTACAGGATTTAGATGCTGAGCACCTATTAAAACAAGCGTGTGATCAGTTTGCTTATGTCTTATATCAGCCGATATATATGTATCAATCGGAGGCTGAAATATGAGTCAAAAGCCTATAGTCTCATATCAGCCAATTGTGGATATGCATTTCACTGGATTGCATTGGATTGAGGCTTCTGCGGGGACTGGAAAAACGTATACGCTCTCCAGCCTCATGGTCAGAATTTTATTAGAAGAGTATTTACCAAAGCAGATTATTGCGACGACATTTACACGCAAAGCAGCGGCTGAATTGAAAAGTCGAATCCGTGCACGTTTAATCGAGGTGCTCGGACTTTTAGAGTCATGTCGTGAGTTAACTCAAGATCAAGTTCAAGCGCGTGCAAAATTAGAATCAGATATTTTATATCAAGTGATTTTAAATCAATTTTCTGGCTTGATTGCACATGCGTGTGCACGTTTAAAACTGGTAATAGATCAGCTTGAAGAGCTCTTTGTTGGGACCTTGGATAGCTTTAGCCAAAAGCTTCTTCGTGAATTTGCATTTGAGAGCGGTAAAATTGAACGAATGCAAATCACCAATGATGCAAAACAATATACGGTTCAGTTAATTCATGATGAATTACGGGCATGGATTCAACAGCAGCCTCAATCAACTGTAGATTATTTGCTGCTTAAGAAAAAAATTAAGTCACAAGATGCTTATATCGATTTAATTGAAACGAGTTTGAATTTTTCCTCTGCTTATTTCAAAGCAGTGCCAGCGCCGACCATAGATGTAGACGCTTTCAGAACTCATGCAGAGCGCTTCATACAGATCGAGCTTGAAACGCTAGATTCATTAACAGACTTTTATGATCCTGAAGGGCAGTATTATGCTGTAGTCGCAAAGAAGTGGCGCGATCAAGATAAATTAAAAATTACACTCACGCAGTTGTTGCCTGAATTCCTTGATCAAGTTAAATCCCAAGGCGTTGAAGTCATTTTTGCGTCGCATCTCAGCACTCATCTTAGTCAGTTGAATGAATTGAGAAAAAAAGTTCTCAATAAATGTCCCGTCGATGTTTTGGCGGCATTTGAGCAACATCCTATTATTGTTGAACTTGCTGAGTTTTTTAAACAGTTTGACAAGCTCAACCAACAACTCGAGCATTTGGAGAGTTATTTACAATATTATTTAGCGCAGCAAGTAAAACAACGTCTGCCAGAATTGCTACAGCAAAAATCAGAAACCACATTTTCACAGCAAATTCGAACTTTGGCCGAAGCATTGCAAGGAGCACAAGGTCAGGAGTTTGCAAAGTACGTTCACGCGCGTTACCCACTTATTTTAGTGGATGAGTTTCAGGATACCAACCAAGATCAAGATGATATGTTGGCGCAGATTTGGAGACATCCAAGTCGCGTGAAGCAGGGTTGTATGATTATGGTGGGAGACCGTAAGCAAGCGATCTACGGTTTCCGCGGTGGAGACATGCTCACATTCCTGAAAGCATATCAAGATGTTGAAACTAAAGCAGGGCGTTTTTACCAACTTGTGCATAATCATCGCTCAGTGAAACCATTGGTCGAAGTCGTCGATGCATTGTTTCAACAACAAATGGATTTTGGTGAACAAGTTGAATATACGCCTGTTACAGCAGGTACTCGACCGCATCCAGTATTGATCCAATCCAGTTTAGAAAATTATGCTCCGCTTCGTTGGGTTCAAGTAAATGATAAGGAACACGAGTTAGAGCAGGTTGCTTGGAAGATACGGGATTTGCTCAATCAGGCTGCCCAAAGTCAGCTATATTTCGAAAAACAGGGGCAACGTATTGAACTTCAGGCAGATGATATTGCTGTTTTGTCTCGTAACAATCCTGATTTAGAAAAAGTTCATCATCACTTATTGATGTTAGGCATTCCTGTAAATCGACCTTCACGAAAAAGTGTCTTCAAAAGTGGAATTGCTCGAGATGTTGGTGCAATTTTGACAGCCATCATGAATCCATTTGATGAAGCTAAATTAAAGAGAGCTTTACTTACACGATTGATGGGTTTTAATTTACATCGCTTTTTGCAACTTCAAATTCAAGCAGATGGCTTAAGTTTATTTATCACGAAATTTGAAGAAATTCGTGAAATATGGATGGGCCAAGGCTTTTTAACAGCATGGCAAAGTTTCCTCACAGAATTCAAAGTTTGGACAAACTTGGTTGAGCAATTCAGCTATGACAATGAACGCGAAGTGGTCAATCTGCGACACATTTCAGAGTTGTTGAGCCAGAACAGTGATGAGTTAAGAGGTATGCATACCCTTTATCATTGGTATATGCGACAGCTTTCAAATCCGCTGGAAAGAGAGTGGGAAATTGAAAGACAATTGAGTAATCAAGCGGGCGTTCACCTTTTAACTATTCACCAATCTAAAGGATTGGAGTTTAAGATTGTATTCTTGCTTGGCGCAGATCGTAAACTGTCAGATCGAAGCGAACTTAACTTTTCAATTCGTGAAGTGCAGGATTATGGAACTGGAAAGTCTGTCGCACAACGTGTCGTGGCGTTAAAGCGTGAAGAATTATTGGAACCATTAGAGGTTGAGCAACATGACCAACGTGCTTTGGCAGAGCATCGACGATTATGGTATGTGGCCTTAACTCGAGCACAACACCGCGTTTATTCAATGATGAGTGATCAAAAAGGGCAATCTATTTATGGTTTGGCGTATTGGCGTGGTCATGGTGCGCACCAATTTCAGCATGCTTTCAGTTTGGATGAGCCATGTTTAGAGCAATGCCCTGAGAAAATAATCGCTAAAAAAGAACATCATGCTGTTCAAATGATTGCGCAGAAATATCCTCAAGTTCATTTTTATCCTAGAGCCAAAACCAGTTTTAGTTATCTCGCACAACATTTGAGTCATCAACAAATTAAAGATCGTATGGCGGCTCAAGATATGATCGAACATCATGCGAGTGATGAGGTCAATACTGTGACGCTCGTGACTCCATATCAATTTGAGGATTTGGATCATCAACAACCTTTGAGTTGGATTCGTGCTCATTTTCCGATGGGAACATTAGCTGGAAATTTCCTACATGAAATTTTTGAACATATCGATTTTCAAGATCGCCGAGATTGGACATTAGAAATTCGCCGCCGTTTTAAAAATGCCTATTCAGGTTTATGGGAGCAATTATTCGCTAAATTTCAATCAGATTTTCCTCAACATCATGATGCCGAGCAACATCTGTTAGAAATGACGGCTGAATGGTTAGCAGAGGTTTTAGAGACACCGATTCAACCTGAATTTCAACTCAAGCAATTAGTACCTGAAGCACATTTGGCTGAATTTCCATTCTATTTGGCTTTAGCAGACCGAATATTTGGTATTCAGCGTATTCAGCAATTATTTTTAGAGTTTGGGCTTGATATGCCCGAATTCAATGCAGCAAATTCAGCACGTTACCTCAATGGTTCAATTGACTTGGTTTATTATGATGGGAAGCGCTATCACATTGCCGACTATAAGAGTAATTATCTCGGAAATCATGTGGAAGACTATTCAGCTCAAGCTATTCAGCTGAGCATGACGCATGCAAGTTATTGGCTACAAGCAGCCCTATATTTGGTGGCATTACATCGCTATTTAAGTATTCATATTGATGACTACAACATCGATCGAGATCTTGGTGGTGCCAGTTATTTATATTTACGTGGGATGAATGGCACTGACCAATATGGATTTAATTATTGGCGTCCTAGTTCAGAATTTATTCTAAGATTAGATGCAATATTGGGCTATTTTGCTGAGGATTAAAACAGCGAAATAGTATGAATATTTAAATGAATTTATTATTAATCATTAATTTATCTTGTGGATAATATTGATGATAAATGTGTAGATAACTATGAGGATAACTGTGTGGAAATTAATCAGAATGAAAAAGTTGATGTTCCTCAATGGGTAACAACTTGGGCTGAATATATCCTAAATCAGTATCTTTCATCAGATGATTTAAATGAACAATCCATTAACACCATTGAACAAGTTCTGATGGCATCTACTGTCGGCGATAGTTGTATTGATTTGAAAGGGGAGGTTATCCAAGATCTAAGTAGGTTACTCGTGAGCGCAGAGCTTGCAGAACAGCAGGTCGCGCCTTTTGTTTATGATCGGAATTATTTGTATTTATATCGCTATTGGCAATTAGAGCAGCGTTTAGCTCGACAAGTTTATCGTTTAAAGCAGCAAACGATAGTGCCTGTAGATTGCACAAAATATGAAAAATTATTAACCGATCCATTTCAAAAGCAAGCCTTGGAAATAGTATCAATGCAAGCGCTGAGTATGATTACGGGTGGTCCGGGTACAGGGAAAACGTATACTCTAGCGCGTATTATTGCTGTATTAAATGAGTCGAATCATCAGTTAAGAATCGCAATGGCTGCACCGACAGGGAAAGCTGCACAGCGAATGAAAGAAGCATTGCAAAACTCATTAAATGACGATGCAATGCTAAATATGGGTTTGGATATTGCCCACTTAAAGCAGCAAAATACGTTAACGATTCATCGTCTTCTGGGTTTAGGGCATAGCGCTCAACCTAAATACAGTCTGAAAAAGCCATTACCCTATGATGTGGTGGTGATTGATGAAGCCTCAATGCTCGATCTCAATCTCGCAACGATGCTTTTTGAAGCGATTCCAGACCAATGTCGTTTGATCTTGTTAGGGGATGCACAGCAGTTGGCCTCGGTTGATGTGGGGATGGTATTGGCGGATTTACAACAAGTAAAAGCGCTTAAAGACCATCACGTCAATTTAGTGACCAGTCGAAGATTCAAAGCAGGTGCAAAAATCGGTGATTTGGCAAGGTTCATCCAGTCACATGAATGCTCACCACAAAGCTCGAAAGTTGAGGTATTGGCTAAATTTGAGAAGGAGATTTGTAGAGCATCTGAAATCCAACAGATTAATTTAGCTGAGCTTCAAGAGGATCTTGTTCAACTAGAGTATTTGAATAAAGAATATTCAGATCAAGATTTAAAAGCCTATTACCTTAAATTAAGCTCGGGGTTTACGGATTACTTTAAAGCACTCAACCTTTATGTCAGAAATGGATATCAGCAGCAGGATGTGGCTGAAATTATCCAAAAATTTGATGATTATAGGATCTTAGCTGCAGTGAGACATGGACATTTGGGATTGAATCGTTTGAATGATGAAATTGAGAGGGAGCTATTTCAGCACATGCGGATATCACGACACGACCTTTGGTATATTGGTCGCCCTGTCATGATGACATATAACGATTATCAACTCGGGCTTTCTAATGGTGATATTGGGATATGTCTCAGACATCGCCAGTTTGCTGATCAATTTGAAGTATATTTTCCAAGTCTTGACCAATGGTTTCCAGCATCACGTTTACCAAAGTCAATGCAAACCTGTTATGCGCTGAGCATTCATAAGTCGCAAGGTTCTGAATTTAAACACACTGCAGTTGTGTTAGATGAGTTTGCATCACGTCTATTGAGCCAAGAATTATTGTATACCGCGATTACGAGGGCAAAAAAAGCAGTCAGTTTATTGGTGGATACTGATGCTTTATTTGAAGCAATAAACGTTAAAACAATAAGAAAAACAGGTTTATTGAATAAATTAAACACTTTATTTATATCTAATATTTAACGATTGGTTGAAAATAGAAAACCTTTGTAGGAAATATCTTACAAGGATTCGAGAAATTGGCGCATAGAGCTTCGTACAATTTTTTGCGATGATTGCTTGCATAAAAGGTTCAACACGGAAAGTTGAGCAATATCGCATAATTACAATAATTTATAGTCGAGAGACTGCGAACTTACAATGATGTAAGTGATAAAAGAGGAAACTTACAGCCGCTAAGCCTTGTAGTTTTGGGAGAGACTACAGGGCTTTTTTATATACATATGAGATTAAATTGATTACATAATGTACGCAATTTCTTACATAAAGATCAGAAAACTGCGACTTGTGTTGCATAATGAATCTGGCAATATAGTCATATAAGGAAATGAAACCTTAAGAACAAGGACCGTATTAATAATAAATGTGTGTGCAGCACTTACAATAAAAATATAAATAACAGAATCATAACTAAAATATAAGAATCTACAGCGCAAAAAAGGCCCTATGACTTGTCATAGGGCCTTTTTTAACCGTTTATCTCAATCTTATTTTTTAGGCATCTTTATACTTGTTTTGACTTAATGATTCTATTAAAGTGCGTAAAAATTATCACTTTACAAAAAAACCATGAAAAAATTCATAATTTTAATCATTTTGGTGAGTGTTGTTCTGTTTGGGTTGTATAAATGTTTTAAGCCTGCAGATCAAAACACTTCCTCAGTCGCTCAGATTGATTCTCTATCTGCTTCTGAGCGTGGACAGCAAACGCCAATAGCCCTTAATGAAGATCAAGTCGAAGATTTAAACGAGTCTGAGAAGATGCCTGTTACTGATTCTCCAGATTTAGTGGACCCGAAGAGCGATTTTTCGATTAAGCCTATTGATCCAGAAACTGATCCAGCCAATCAAGTGTAATTTTTTACCCTGCGCACTAAAAACATAACAACGGAGAACAATTATGTTTAAAACTTTATCATTAAGCGCATGTTTGAGTGTTTTGATGGTCGGTACTGCCATGGCTCAGATGAGTCCTGTAGCAGCTAACGCTAAATTGAACAATCAGGCAAAACAAAAAGTGTCGAAAGGTGGTATTAATCTGTCGGCGTTATTGAACAACAGTTCAAATGATCTAATCGTTGAATATCATATTGACACTAATCATTTAGAAAATAATCGCGCTCAACTTCGTGAACACATTGCTCAAAAGAAGCAATCGATTCAATCGAACTTTAAGCGTTTAGGTGGTATTCAATTACTACGCGATTATAATGCCTTACCATATAGTTTTCATCGCGTTCAAAAGCGTGACACGCTCGTAAGCTTATTGAATGACCCGAATGTAAAAGCAATTTATCCAAATAATATTTCTTATACGACAGCATCTCAAAGTCTACCATTAATTGGTCAAGTGCCTGCGGCTGCGCAAGGCTATACTGGCGCAGGGACAACGATTGCCATCTTAGATACAGGTGTTAATTACCGTCATTCAGACTTTGGTAACTGTACAGCGCCAGGTGTACCATCATCAACTTGCAAAGTTACGGATGCTATTGAAATTGCTCGAGAAGACTATACATTAGATGCTAATGGACATGGAACTAACGTTACAGCAATTGCTTCTAAAGTTGCACCAGATGCAAAAATTGTGATGCTTGATGTGTTCACCGGCAGTACAGCTAGAACTGGTGGTGGCGCATCCGATTATGACATGATCGGTGCCTTGAACTGGGTAGCGAACCATGCTCAAAGCAAAAATATTAAATCAGTAAACTTAAGTATAGGTAATGGGAGAAGTAACTCATCTACCTGTACATCGTCTGCACTTGCACAATCTTTTGAAAACTTAAGACGCTTGGGTGTGTTACCAGTCGTTGCATCTGGCAATGATAGACATCTGAGTGGTATATCCTATCCAGCATGTACTGCGGGTGCAGTCAGTGTAGGGGCAGTTTATGATGCTAACGTAGGTTCGATTTCATTTAGCAATTGCTCTGACAGTGCAACTTATAGCGACAAAGTAACGTGTTTCAGTAACTCTAGTCGTAATTTAACTTTATTGGCGCCTGGTTCACGTATTACCGCTGGCGGATATACAATGGATGGTACTTCAATGGCTGCACCTCACATTGCAGGTGCTGTTGCTGTGTTACGTGCGAATAATGCTTTCCCGAATGAATCACTGGATCAAATTGTTGCACGTATGACGTCTACGGGAACTTTGGTTACGGATCATCGTAACTCAATTCGAACACCTCGTTTGAATTTAATTGCTGCGTTAAATGGTGCTCCATCTACTCCAGCACCACAACCCCCTCTTGTTGAGCCACCTGTAGTGACGCCAACTCCTACGCCAACACCAACTCCAGCACCACAACGTAACTGTCGTACTTTCTTATTTGTGACAATCTGTAGTGGTTAATTAATAGCTAATAGATGAAAAATTTAAAAAAAGGCATCTAAATGATGCCTTTTTTACATTGATATTAAACACGTTCAGTTTCAGATTGATCAGTTCCAAATAACGCGCGTCTTTTTTCCTTAGGAATACTTGGGCATTGGTTGGATATTTGATATAGCACTTTTGCTAAAGCGGCTAAATGTGTGCCTAACACAGATTTCCCTGTATTTAAGAACGATACACTGATATCCCGTTGAGGGTCTGCCCAACATAAAATATTCGAGAAACCTAAATGACCAAAAGCTTGTCCAGTATTTGGGCCAAATACACCGATTGGATTACTACCTAACATCGGACCAAGTGCATAACGCATAGGTGCTAAAAGGTTACGGTCTATTGTTGTATTGGATGTAGGGAGTGTTGCTCTGAAGACCGTTTCTGAATTGATAATTTGCTGGTCTTGATAACGACCACCATTGAGTAACATTTCAAAAAAACGATTGGCTTGTTCAGCACTGGTGTAAATATTTCCTGCAGGACAGACGGTATCCATAAAACGGGGATCATTGGTGACATCCACTGCCAGTTGCAGTCCTCCGCCTAATACACGATTGAGATATAGGTCAGTCCCCAAAACAGGGTGAATCCCAGTTGGATAATTTTTTGCAACTAAATGACGTAGTTCTGGTTTTAAACCATAGTTGAAGAAAGGTAAATTCATTGGTTTTTCAATATGTTCGTGCAAGTAATCACGAATATCTTGTCCTGTTACACGTTCAACCAATTCTCCTAAAATATATCCAGCAGTTACAGCATGATAAGAGAGTTGCGAGCCTACGGGTGCAATCGGTTTTGCTGCATAAAGATGCTCCAGGATCCCTTGACGATCAAATAAAAGCTCTGGAGTGACCTCAGTTTCAATTTTAGGAATACCGCCGCGGTGTGACAACAAATGAAATATGGTGGCGCGTCGTTTACCGTTAACGCCAAACTCTGGAATATAGCGACTCACTGGATCAAGTAAGTTAATTTTCCCTTGTTGATCTAACAAATGCACTAACATGGCATTAACGATTTTAGAGGCAGAAAACATACAGACCGGTGTTTCTGGTGTCGCAACTTTAGAAGGGTCTGTTTGATAGTTTGGACCAAGTTCTGTGTAACCAATACTGCGATTAATTAATATCTGACCCTTGCGACGTAAACACATACTGATCATTGGATGATTGCCAGTACGATAAAGTGCTTCAACACTGTGCCAAATTTTATCAATTTGCTGTTGCGTCATTCCCCCAAGTTCTGGCGCAACTTCGTCTTTATGACGAGTGATCGTAGTTAAGTCTTTTGGTGCTATGCACGTATTTGTAGAGAGTAATTTCACGTTCATTCCATGTTTCATTGTTTTTATAACAGGCAAGTTTGCCCTGCCAAAAAACAAAAGTCAGTATCTTTAACGACATGAATTGATGATTGTTTCTGCCAGAAGTTATTGAGCGGATAATTTTGCTTTTTGAGGGGGGTTCCTTTAAAATAGCACGCTGCTGTAGTGATGCACGGCAGTCAATTCCGCTTTGAAGAGCGTCGTTGATTTGTATCAAATACTTTTAAATAAGCATCTCGGAGAAATCGAATGGCTTTAACAAACGCAGATCGCGCAGAGATCATTGCTAAATTTGCTCGCGCTGAAAACGACACTGGTTCACCAGAAGTTCAAGTAGCTCTTTTATCTGCTCAAATCAATGACTTACAAGGTCACTTCAAAGAGCACAAACACGACCACCATAGCCGTCGCGGTCTTATCCGTATGGTTAACCAACGTCGTAAGCTTCTTGACTACCTTAAAGGTAAAGATGCTACTCGTTACAGCGATTTGATTGCTGCTTTAGGTTTACGTCGTTAATTCGATTTAAACTTTATTTTCGGATTATTGCATGTTGAATGCTGTATTGCTGAAAACTAAAGGCGATCTAGTTTCGACTAGATCATGGGGAAGGGGCGAATAGTTTCGCTCCTTCTTTGTGTTTAAAAATAGTGTTTCTAGTGAGGTCGGCTTCTAAGCTTTGTCATTTAAAACCTGTGTTGTGAATGCCAAACCTTAGGGGTCTCCACTAGAATAAAATCAGGAAAAAATAGAACATGTCGATGTTTAATATTATTCGTAAAGAATTCCAATTCGGTCAGCACCAAGTTGTGCTTGAAACAGGCCGTGTGGCGCGTCAAGCAAATACTGTTGTGATTACCATGGGTGGTGTGACTGTATTGGTTGCTGTTGTTGCTCAACCGACTGCGAAAGCAGGTCAAGACTTTTTCCCATTGACTGTTAACTACCAAGAAAAACAATATGCTGCAGGTCGTATCCCAGGTGGTTATGGTAAGCGTGAAGGCCGTGCATCTGAAGCTGAAACTTTAATTTCACGTTTGATCGACCGCCCAATTCGTCCGTTGTTCCCAGAAGGTTATTACAACGAAATTCAAGTGACTGCAACAGTTGTATCATCTGACAAAACTATGGAAGCTGATATTGCTGCAATGTTAGGTACTTCTGCTGCACTCGCAATTGCAGGTACACCTTTCCGTGGTCCAATTGGTGCTGCACGCGTTGGTTTAATTAACGGTGAATACGTTCTTAACCCAAGTCATGAACAACTTGCTCAATCTGATCTTGATCTTGTTGTTGCAGGTACTGAAGCTGCTGTACTTATGGTTGAATCAGAAGCGAAAGAACTTTCTGAAGACCAAATGCTTGGTGCTGTATTGTTCGGTCATGACGAAATGCAAATTGCAATTCAAGCGATCAAAGAATTTGCTGCAGCTGCTGGCGCGAAGGAATCTGACTGGGTTGCTCCAGCGAAAAACGAAGACCTTCGTAGTCAATTGAAAGCAGCTTTTGAAGCGAAAATCTCTGAAGCGTATACGATTGCGGTTAAGCAAGACCGTTATGCAGCACTTGATGCACTTCATGCTGAAGCGATTGCTCAATTCGTTCCAGAAAATGACGAAACTGGTCTTGCTGATGAAGTGAACGAATTATTTGAAGACCTTAAATACCGTACAGTACGTGACAACATCTTGTCTGGTAAGCCACGTATTGATGGACGTGATACTAAAACTGTTCGTGCAATCGACGTACAAGTGGGCGTATTAGATCGCGCTCATGGTTCTGCATTGTTTACACGTGGTGAAACTCAAGCACTTGTAACAACAACTTTGGGTAACACGCGTGATGCATTAATGGTGGATACCCTTGCAGGTACGAAGACTGATAACTTCATGCTTCACTACAACTTCCCTGCATACTCTGTAGGTGAAACTGGTCGTGAATCTGGTCCTAAACGTCGTGAAATTGGTCATGGTCGTTTGGCACGTCGTGGTGTTCAAGCAGTTCTTCCACCAGCTGATCGCTTCCCGTACGTGATTCGTATCGTATCTGACATCACTGAATCGAATGGTTCGTCTTCAATGGCGTCTGTGTGTGGTGCTTCTTTATCACTTATGGATGCAGGTGTTCCACTTAAAGCGCCAGTTGCAGGTATTGCAATGGGTCTAGTGAAAGAAGGTGAACGTTTCGCAGTTCTTTCAGACATTCTAGGCGACGAAGATCACCTTGGCGACATGGACTTTAAAGTAGCAGGTTCTGCAAACGGTATTACTGCACTTCAAATGGACATCAAGATCGAAGGTATTACTGAAGAGATCATGGAAGTTGCATTGAATCAAGCGTATGCAGGTCGTATGCATATCTTGAATGAGATGAATCAAGTGATTTCACGTGCTCGTCCTGAAATCTCAATGCACGCACCAACATTCCAAGTGATCAGCATCAATCCTGATAAGATCCGTGACGTGATTGGTAAAGGCGGCGCAACTATTCGTCAAATCACTGAAGAAACCAAAGCAGCGATCGATATCGAAGATAACGGTACAGTACGTGTATTTGGTGAAACTAAAGCAGCGGCAATGGCTGCAGTAGCGAAAATCCAAGCGCTTACAGCAGAAATTGAACCAGGTACAATTTACACAGGTAAAGTCATTCGTATCGTTGAATTTGGTGCGTTCGTCAATATCCTTCCTGGTACTGATGGCTTGCTTCACATTTCACAAATCTCGAACGAGCGTATTGCGAATGTGACAGACGTTCTTACTGAAGGTCAAGAAGTTAAGGTACAAGTTGCGGATGTTGATAACCGTGGTCGTATCAAACTTACAATGAAAGACATTGAACAAGCTTAATCATTTAAGCTAATTCTAAGCCTTGTGTGGTGCTTCGTTTAAACGAGTGCTACACAAGGCTTTTTTTATGGCATGATCAAAATGTTCTCATTTAAAAATAACTAAAATGCAAAAGTTTAATTATTATTATCATCAAGATGACGGGTATATTTATCTGAGTGAAGCATTATCGACTGATGTTGATGCAGAATTTATATGGTTGAGTTTTGAACGCCACGAATTGACTCAAAATACAGAGACGTGGCAACGATATATTTTTGAGAACACTGGAATTCTGTTGAACGAATTTCATCTTAAAGATATTCAAAACCTTGAGCATCCTTGCGTATTTGATGCATTAGATGATTATGATTTGTTGATCTTTAAAAAATTAATCATCCCAGATGACCACATACAAATTCAGAATGGTCATTCAGCTGAGCAACAAACTGCGGGCATTGTTACAACGCCAGTAAGTTTTGTCATGACATCAAATGTTTTAATCACAGTGCATGAACAAGGTAATCGTGCATTTGAAACATATCTTGAAAGAGTGCAGGCGATTCAAACACGACCTATAGAGCAACAGAATATTCCACGAAAACTAGCCCAGAGCCCTGTAGATATTGTGCTTAGATTACTGAATATAATGGTGGATGGCTATTTAGGTTTACGTGCGCCACTGACCAAACGTGTGGAATTTTGGCAAAAAGAACTATTACAAGGAAATCAAAAATTTAATCGATGGAATCAACTGCTGCAAGAGATCACGGCTTTTCAACAAGTTGAAAATTTGTGTGAAGAACAGGTTGAATGCCTACAAGAATTAAGAGATGAAATTGTCGAAAATTATCATCATATTAAAGCTAAACGTAAGGCAGAGAAGCAAAATTTAATGCTCGTCCGAATGGATGATTTAATTAGCCATATTGAAAGAATACAAAAGCACAGTGTTCGGTTAAACCATGCAGTACAAGCCGCCATTGATTTGCACTTTTCAGCAGTGGCCAATCAAACCAATGAAAATATGAGAATTTTAGCAATTATCACCGCTGTATTTGCACCACTGACTCTTCTTACAGGTATTTACGGAATGAATTTTGAATTTATTCCAGGATTAAACTCACCGCATGGCTTTTGGTATATGCTCACAGCCATGTGTGTGACAACACTTTTGTTAATTTGGTATTTTTATCGTAGACAAATGGTCGGGCGCGGTGAAAAAAGTGTGATGGAATTGTTGGCTCAACAAAACCAGCAGCAACAACTCGGTTTGTTTGCATTTTTGGAGTATGAACCGATTCAAAAAACATTGAAAGGTACGCTCCGAGAAATGGGAAGTTGGACTCGATTAAAATAGTCAACGTCATATAAGGCACTTATGCTTTAAGTCAGAATGATAAGTGCCAGATTCACCGTTATTTTATAATATTAAATTGAAATTACTGGGTAAGGTTCGTCTGCGCTTGTTTGAGCAAACGATACATTTCATCTTTTAATTTAAGTTTTTTTCGCTTTAGAAACTCAATATCATCATTAATTACATTAACTGGATTTAGTTCCAAATGCGTAATTTCATGATCTAGCATTTCATGCTCCTCGAAAATTTTAGCGAAGTGAGGGTTTTCTTCTCTTAAAGGCTGAATAAGTTCACGGAACTCAGGGAAAAGGTTTTTCAGCTTTTTATTGCATTCTTTAACTTTCATTGATGGTTTAATCCTTTCATTCTAATCAATAAAAAATAAATGCATGTAACAGTACATGCATTTATGTGGGCTTGCTTTATTTGAAGTATTTCACTTGCTTGCGCAATTGTTGTACTTCATCTATCAGATCCATCATCATGGCGACGGCAGGGAGACTTGCTTCAAAATCCCGTTGCAAGCGATAAGCTCTCCGTGCTCGAGTAAGTTCTTCACCAAAAAATTGATGGATTTTTTGCTCAGAACGAGCAGGTAGAATCTCATATTCAAGTAATTGCAAAACCCATTCAGGACTTTGTCCGCATGCTTGGGCAAAATGCTTTAAATCAAAAATACATTGGTCATCAATGATTTCAGCCTCTAAATATCCATTTTTGTACACTTCTCGGTACTGAATCGTTGTCATGATTCACCTCCTTCATCACGAGGGTTGAAATGTGTAAATGCTTGAGCAAATTGCTCATATGCCTGTTTTTGCTGCGGGGATTCTGCTCTTGGATAAACAATATTCAGGATTAGATAAAGGTGTCCTGGGGGGGAAGAGGGAATCCCTTTTTCTTTAATACGGAGTTGTTTGCCATAAATTGTATGTTCAGGAATACTGACTTTAATCTTTCCAGAGCGGGTTTTTAGCTCGATGTCTTGGCCTAAAGCAGCTTCCCAAGGACTAATGTTAATGTGATAGTAAATGTCTGCCTGATCGACATATATGCTGTCAGTGGTTTGATAATGGATCTGTATATAAAGATCTCCATTTTCGCCGCCCGATAAACCAGCTTGTCCTTGACCTTTGAGTCGAATTTGTTGACCGTTTTTCATCCCTTTCGGGATTCTAATTTCAAGGGTTTTTCGCTGAACTTCAGGTTGTCCATATGCATTAAAAGTGGGTATACGCAATTGGATGGATTGAGTGACACCTTCAAAAGCGACTTGTAAGGGCACTTCTATACTGGCATGTTGATCTTCACCACGAATCGGCTGGGATTTAGATTGGTGTGAGCGCTGTGCATAACCTCCACCAAAACCTGTTCCAAAACGCCCAAACAAATCTTCAAAGCCAGAAAAGTCATGATTCGTATGGTTTTCACTATCCGAGAAAGGAGACTGACTATTCAACTGATCGAGTTGTTGATCGTACTCTTGTTTTTTTAAAGGATCACTTAATGTGTCATACGCAGTATTAATCGCCTGCATTTTTTTTTCGGCATCAGGTGCTTGACTGATATCGGGATGGTATTTCCGAGCCAGTTTTCGATATGATTTTTTTATTTCCTCAGGACTCGCATCGCGATCTAGTCCGAGTTCCTCATAATAATTATTTGCCATTAAGCAAAAATAACCGTTGATTAACTTTTAATCATTATGGGCAGACTTTCGAAGACTACAATATGTTCAGATGGTGAATAATTGTTTCAATTTCTTACAACAAAAAAAATCAGCAAGTAAAACTTGCTGATTTTCGAAGAGAACTGTTTAGGATTAACTGAGGTGCTCGCCGAATAGACCAAGTGCTTCTTCAGCAGTAAATCTGTATTGAGTGTTACAGAATTGACAGTCCATGGTAATAGGGTTCTGTTGTTCTAAAATTTCACGCACAGATTCAGCACCCACCTGAATTAATGCTGTAGAGCAACGCTCTTTAGAACATGTACAGCCAAATTGAAGTTGTTCAGCTTCAGGTAGTCTGACTTCTTCTTCATTATATAAGCGATACAAAATTTCTTGCGCATCCAGCTCAGTAAGTTCATCTGTTTTTAAAGTTTCAGTGAGCATGGTTAGACGAGGCCAGATATCTTCATCAACCTTTTGCTGCTCTTCATCATTGTTACGCGGTAACAATTGAATCAAAAGACCACCAGCGCGTTGAGCAGTACTAGCTAAAACGATCTTGGTTGGGATTTGGGCAGATAAATCATAATACTGCATGAGGCATTTAGCTAAATTCGGCTGATCTAATGGCACGATACCCTGATAGCGTTCACCAAATTCAGGTTCAATATTAATAAATAAAACTGGACTGACCAAAGTTTTCAGAACGATGCTGCTGTCTGATGCTTCTTCAAAACGTGGATCAGCTTCATATTCAGCTAATCCGCGTACTTCACCGAGGTGATTACATTCAGCCATAGCCCATTTTAAGGTGCCAGAAGCTTGAATTTGGAGGCTAATACGTCCCTTAATTTTAAGTGTGCTGGCCAACAATGCAGTCGCACTGAGCATTTCGCCCAATAAAATTTGAATCGCAGGTGCATAGGCGCGTTGTGCTAAAATTGTTTTAAGCGCATCTTCAAGATGTACGACTTCACCACGAACAGGGCTGTTATCAATAAAAAAACGTTGACGTAAATCAGACATAAAATTCTCCAAATCCCTGTCTAGATGGTGACGATATTGTAAATCACAAGTTAAAATTCTTCATCTCGACAAACATTAATTTGGTTTTGCGAGTGCTTAGCGCGTCGTTCTATAGAACTTACTTCAGAATCAATGGTTTCATCTAAACTTTCTGAAAGTGGTTGATGTTGTTGAGCATCATTTTCAAAAATTTGTTCGAGTTCCGCTAAGAAATTTCGATAGCTTTCAAAGACTTTTTGATCATCCGTATAGATGCGTTGTTGCTCAGCTAATAGACGCTCATCATAGTCTCTAAATATTTCAATACTATGTTGAGCATGTTCTTGACTTAAACCTAACGCGGTTAAGGTGCGAAATGCCATACCGAGTGAAGATAGAAAAGTTTCACGCCAAATATGCTCAATGCCTAAGTCTTTAAGTAAATGCATATGATGTCGATCACGGGCACGGACGATGAGTTTGAGCGTTGGATAATTCAAACGTAAATGGCGAGCAATATTCATCGACATTTCCACATCGTCTACAGCAAGTACAAATGCCTTAGCATGCTCGATGCCTGCAGATCTCAATAAATCAGGGGAGGAGGCGTCTCCATAATAAATTTTACCACCGTACTTTCTCACAAAATCAATTTTTTCTAAATTATTATCAATGGCTGTAAAGCTGACATGATTGAGATAAGCAACGCGCGCCACTATTTGTCCGACGCGTCCAAAACCTGCAATGATTAATGTTGAATGAGTGTCTGGTAATGGGACATCTTCAGCGCTATCAGTCTTTCGATCAAGATATGGAATGAGCCATCGTTGTGCAAGCCAGAAAATGACAGGGGTGAGTGCCATCGAAATTGCAATGATCAGAATCGTAGGGGATAACACTGCTTGAGTAATTAAACCTTCGGTATTCGCAACAGCTAAGATCACATAAGCAAATTCTCCTCCTTGAGCAAGACAAATGGCAATCAATACACTGGTTTTCCATTGAAATTTAAAATATCGCGCGATTGCAACCATGCTTAATATTTTTATGATGATCAGCACTAATGCCCCACCAAAAATGAATAGCGGCTGATCTACGAGGAGATCAATCGGTGTCATCATGCCTACGCTCATAAAGAATAAACCGAGTAATAACCCTTTGAAGGGTTGAATGCTCGATTCCAGTTCATGGCGAAACTCAGAATCCGCGAGTAATACACCTGTCAGAAAAGCACCGAGCGTGGTGCTTAATCCGAGCATATCCATAAACAGAACAACCGCTAAAACAATGAAGAGTCCAGCAGCCGTAATGAGTTCCGTTGCACCACTCTGTACAATGAATCTAAAAAATGGTCGCATCACATAGCGACTAAATAAAAATAAGCCAGTAAACGTTGCAACAACAGCGGCAAAATAAGCAATACCATGATGTGTAGACTGATTTCCCGCGAGTAGGGGAATCAGGGCGAGTAAAGGAATAGCGGCAATATCTTGAAACAGTAAAATAGAGAAAGATTGCTGACCATGCGCGGTATTCAGCTGCTGCTTTTCTGCAAGTAATTGCATGACAAATGCTGTAGATGATAAAGCAAGGGCAAGACCAATTACGACACTAGCAGCAAGATGCTGTTGGAAGAACAGCCAAATGGTTGCGACAAGAATTATACCTGTGATCAAGACTTGAGCACTTCCAATCACAAATATAGAGTGACGCATATTCCACAAGCGCTGAGGGCGTAATTCTAGGCCGATTAAGAACATCAAAAAAATCACGCCGTACTCAGCTAATTTCATTAATGTTTCGGCATCATTGGTCACATTCAATGCACTTGGACCAAGTAATATTCCTGTAAACAAATAACCTAAGACTGTCGCAATACCAATTTTTTTTCCGAGCGGAACAAAAATTAATGCGGCAGCTAGAAAAATTGTGATTTGTAACAACAATGGCATTGGCCTTCCCTAAAGTGGAATGTTGGACTGATGAAATTGTAATCGTGTCTGCTTTAGCTGTGTAAATTTAATTCAGGTCTTCGACTTTGATAATTTAACTCTATTCATGATTAGCTTAGCTCTTGAGGATCTATATCAATACTGAGCTTCATCGTTGAAGGTTTTTGTTGAAGCACGAATGGCCACCATTCTCGTATATAGAAATGCATTTTTGCACGATCTGATGACAATAAAACCACATGTGCCTGATAACGCCCAGCCTTTCGCTCCATTGGCGCAGGAATTGGACCCCAAATCTCAATCAGCTCACCAGTATGTTGTTGGAGCGATTGTGTCATATTGGTTAAAAAATTGAGATTTTCTTCCTGACTACGCGATTCACAACGTATTAATGCTGCATAGCGCATTGGAGGGAGTAAAGCAGCTTGACGATCATGAAGTGTTTCACGAGCAAAAGCACGATAGTCTTTATTAATGAGCGTGTTGAGTAGAGGGTGATCAGGTCGTAAAGTTTGTAGATAAACCTCACCTTTTTTTTCACCTCGTCCTGCACGACCTGCAACTTGAACAATCAATTGGGCTGTTCGTTCCGTTGCTCTGAAATCAACACTGAGTAGGCCACTATCAATATCTAAGATTGCAACTAAGGTTACATATGGAAAGTGATGACCTTTGGCTAACATTTGCGTACCAAGTAAAATCATCGGTTTACTTTGATGAATTTGCTCGTAAATTTTTTGCCAACTCCCGACACGGCTCGTGGAATCACGATCTACTCTGACCACAGGAAAGTCTGGAAATAAAAGTTGTAAATTCTCTTCAACTTTTGCCGTGCCCATTCCAATAGGCTTCAAGGTGTGTTGCTGACAAGAGGGGCATTGATCAGGCAGTCGATTAATTGTCCCACAGTGATGGCAATGCAGGTGCTCATATGGTTTTTTATGAAGCGTAAAATGTGCATCACAATGGGGACAATTGGCTTGCCATCCACAGCTTTCGCAGATCAGGACAGGTGCATAACCACGTCTGTTTAAAAAGATCAGTACCTGTTCTTCTTGATTGAGTCTTTTTTGAATTTCTTTAATGAGTTGTTCGCTTATACCATGCTGTTTTTGAGCAATCTTTAGATCAATTAAATGAATTTTAGGTAAGCTTGCACCTGCGGCACGTTCATCGAGTTTCAGAATCGTTAATTTTTTTTGCTCCACCAAATGATATGAGTCAATACTTGGTGTTGCTGAGCCAAGGACAATGGGGCATTGCTCTAAATAAGCGCGATAGAGAGCAACATCACGTGCATGGTAGCGAAAACCTTCTTGTTGTTTGAATGACAGGTCATGCTCCTCATCTAAGATAATGAGCCCTAAATTTGGCATGGGGGTGTAAATCGCAGAGCGTGTACCAAGAATAATGGAGGCCTTCCCTGTTTGAGCATATTGCCAAGCTTGGAGGCGTTTTGTGTCATTCAGTCCGGAATGCAACAAGACAATATTGCAGTGAAAGCGAGATTGAAATCGACTGATAGTTTGAGGGGTTAAGCCAATTTCTGGTACCAGTACCAATACTTGCTGACCTTTTTGTAAAACCTCTTGCATGACTTGCAAATAAACTTCAGTTTTTCCGCTTCCAGTTAAACCATCGAGTAAAAATGCTTGATAGCGATTTTGTGCTTTTAAAATGGATTGAATTGCTTTTTTTTGATCATCATTTGCTGTCAATGGCATTTGAGCCAGCTGTACAGGTTCAGGACTAAAGTCCTGCTGAATCAATTTACATTCGACGATTTCTTTCTTTTCAAGCGCTTTTAATGTTGCTGTTTCCACACCACTCAAATTCAGTATTGTCTCGGCAGTCCCTTGCGGATGTAACTTTAATATTTTATAAGCCTCTTGTTGTTTTAAAGATCGAGCCACTTTCTTTTCAGCGTCTAAATTTAAAACTTTCCAAGAGTGAGCTAATAAATTATAGGGTTTACCCTGCCTTAAAAATGTCGGCAAAGTGGTATGCATGACTTCCCCAATGGGAAATTGATAATATTGAGCAGACCACTGCGCGAGCTGAATGATCGTAGCATTGAGTATGGGTTGTAGATCCAAGATTTCAGTGATGGATTTCAGTTTGATTTTCGGATCTAATGGCGTTTCCGGTGCGATCTTTTCAAGTACGATTCCGACTAAGTTTTGACGACCAAACGAAACAAGAACACGGCAACCTATGTGTATAGTTTGGTATTGTTCCGCAGAAACTTCATAATCAAAACAATCATATAGATAAACTGGCACCGCGATGCGCACTCGATAAACAATTTGGCTTAATTCTGAAATATTTGTCATATATAGTCGTCGATCAATATGGTGAAAACTTATCGTGGATAACCAATGCTTGTGATAGAGTGTTCAAGTTGTTGCAAGTGATCAATATGAATGAAGAGAACGGTCTAAGGCAACTCTTAAGACATCATAATTAGGAAAATTAGAGCATTATCATGCCCGCATATCAATATACTGCCATCGATGCTTCAGGAAAGCAGCAAAAGGGTGTGCTAGAAGGTGATTCAGCCCGACAGATTCGACAACAGCTTCGGGATAAACAATGGATTCCAGTACAAGTTGATGCTGTAGAACAAAAAGACAAGCATCGAACTGGTGGTTTTTTTCAAAAAAAATTTACAGCTTATGACTTAGCTTTAATGACTCGCCAATTATCCGTATTAGTTGCTGCGGGGATCCCACTTGAGGAAGCATTAAGAGCAGTTGCCAAACAAAGCGAAAAAGCTCACGTGCAAAATTTGATGTTATCTGTAAGATCAAAGGTTTTAGAAGGTCATTCCTTGGCTCAAGGGATGCAACAATCTGGCAGATTCCCTGAACTTTATATTGCAACGATTGCTGCTGGTGAGCGATCAGGACACTTAGATCTTATTCTCGATCAATTGGCTGATTACACTGAAAATCGCTTTGCGATGCAAAAGAAGATTCAAGGTGCAATGATTTATCCTATTATTTTGATGTTGATGTCTTTCGGTATCGTAATGGGACTCATGACCTATGTAGTACCAGACATCGTTAAAACTTTTGACCAAAGTAAAGATGCGCTACCTTGGATTACGGTTGCTTTAATGAAAGCCAGTGATTTTATACGTCAAGCTTGGCCATTTGTATTGGTTGCATCGGCGTTGGGATTCTTTCTATTGGTGCGTTTTTTAAGGACTGCCGCAGGGCATTATGCTTTTGATCGTCTCACGTTGAAGTTGCCATTATTTGGAAAACTATCACGAGGTATTAATGCCGCCCGCTTTTCAAGTACCTTATCTATCTTAACGCAATCTGGTGTTCCTTTGGTCGACGCGTTGAAAATTGGTGCAGCAGTAAGTAGCAATTGGGTTATTCGAGATGCAGTCAATGTCGCGGCTGAAAAGGTCACAGAGGGTGGAAATTTGGCGACGCAACTTGAACGCTGTGGTTATTTTCCACCGATGATGGTGCAAATGATCAAAAGTGGTGAAGCCTCGGGTGAGTTGGATCGAATGTTAGAAAGAGCTTCGACGATGCAAGATCGAGAGGTTACTACATTGATCTCAACATTATTGGCGTTGTTGGAACCACTAATGTTGGTGTTAATGGCTGCGATTGTATTGGTGATCGTGATTGCTGTCATGTTGCCAATCGTCAACATGAACAATATGATTTAAACAGATTCAATAAATTCTAATAATGAATGAAATAGCGAGTGAAAACATGCGAAACAAGATGAAAATGCGAAAACAATCTGGTTTTACCCTGATCGAAGTGATGGTAGTGATTGTGATTTTAGGTGTGCTTGCAGCACTGATTGTGCCTAATGTCATGGGTCGTGGTGAGAAAGCGAAGGTTGATACCACAATCATTACGCTGAAAGGTGTTGCAGGTGCATTAGATC
Source organism: Acinetobacter sp. ANC_7682 (assembly GCF_056779795.1). NCBI lineage: Bacteria > Pseudomonadati > Pseudomonadota > Gammaproteobacteria > Moraxellales > Moraxellaceae > Acinetobacter > Acinetobacter sp. ANC_7682. The sequence continues at coordinate 93,588 of NZ_JBWYIQ010000007.1, forward strand.
AATACAAATTAGACAACAACCAATATCCATCCATGCAAGATGGTGGCTTGGATGCCTTAGTCAATCAACCAGCTTCAGCAAAAAATTGGTTACCTGGTGGTTATGTGAAGGGTGGTTATCCTAAAGATAGTTGGGATAATGATTTGCAATATGTGATTCCTGGTTCGGAAGGTCGTGCATATGATCTTTATTCATTCGGCGCAGATGGAAAGCAGGGTGGTGAAGGAAATGATGCTGATATCTTTTACACACCATAAATGAAAATCATTATTAAAAAACATTCATGGTATTAATCACTTCACTTAATCGAATTAATAAATATTGAGTGAAGTGATAATCTTTATTATTTATAAATATTAACCCAAATCATTGATAATTATAATGTTTATAAATAATTGGTTTTTGGGATTTATAATAAGAATTATTCCCATATTTAATGGTTACAAGAAACAGAAAATATGAAGAAAATTAGGCTTTTTATTTTAATTTTTCCCTGCATAATGGAGCCAACAGATTAGCTTGATAATAAGGGGGAATGATGAAAGCATTAATATTGTCAGATGAAATCAATTTATTTCATTGGACTGTGCTCAAGTCTGCACTGCTTATTTTGAGCTTATTGCCTATTAGTCATCTATTTATTGATCTTTGGTCAAATGCAGATGCAAGCAGTCAAATCATGATCGGATTTATGGCGATTAGTGTATTTAGTGCGATTACGATTTTAAGTTTTTATAGTGCACTTAAAGCATCTGTTTTGACGCTGTCTGATGTATCTTCAACATTTGAAGCGCTGCTCATTAAAATTTATCGATCTATTCCGATGTTGAGTTTGATGGCAATGCTGTCTTACCTCACAACAAAAATTTAAAAAAACCGAGCATATTTGCTCGGTTTTTTTGATATAGAACGTATATTTGATTTGAAACCAAGTGTTATCGACGAGATTTAAAACTGACATCGACAACACGTGGTCTAAAGAACCAACCCATCACCAATAAAATCAATGACAATCCCAATATTGGCCAATCACTGAATCTCGTATACCAAGTTTGCCCTTCCATTGCAGGTAGATCACCACGAAGAACCGCTTTTTGATCAATTGGGGCTTGGCTGACGATTTCCCCTTTGTGGTTGATAAAAGCAGTCACACCTGTATTGGTTGCACGAATAAACCAGCGTCCATTTTCTTTTGCTCGCATTTGTACCATTTGTAAATGTTGCCACGGACCAGCCGTACCAGTAAACCAAGCATCATTTGAAACGGTGACGAGGAAATCACTATTTAGTGCATTGCGTCGGGTTAGGTTCGGATAGGCAACCTCATAACAAATCGCAGCAGCTAATTTGTGGTTGTGAATTGAAAATGGAGCTTGATCCTGCGGACCACGTGAAAAACCGCTCATTGAAGGATCATTTTGAAGCGCAGGTAACACCCAACTTAACAGGCCAGACAGCGGAATATATTCACCAAAAGGAACGAGACGCTGTTTTTTATATAAGCCTGTAGCTTCATCACCGGATGCCATCATGGAGTTATAATAACGCGGATAACCCAATGCCTTAGATTCATTTAAATCCCAATATGGAATGCCTGTTACCCAAGCTGTGTTGGTACTTTTGGCTTGCTGATCCATTGCATCTAAAAATGGTTCGATATCTGATTGAAACATTGGGATAGATGATTCAGGCCAAACCACCAAGTCACGTCCCCATTCTGATCGTGTTAATTGTGCATAGATTTCAAGTGTCTTTACTTGATACTCAGTTAACCACTTTAAATCTTGAGGGATATTACCTTGGATTAAAGAAACGCTCAGCGGTGCTGATTTTTTTTCTTCAACAAAAGTTAAATAGGATGCGCCCCATGCACCTAGTAATACAATTGAAACTGGAATAGCCCAAAAGTAGCGTTTTCGTAGGAGTTCAACAAGTGCAGATGCAATGAGAATGACCACGAAAGAAACGGCAAATACACCAAATAAAGGTGCATAGCTATCTAAGAAGCGCTCGGTAAAAGCATAACCTGCAAATAACCAAGGGAAACCAGTAAATACCCAAGTTTTTGCCCATTCAAAGAATACCCATAAAGGGGCAAAAGTAAGTGGTGTTTCTGGAAAGAATCGACGATATATCCAAGTTTGTATTGCTGTAAATAGCCCCATCACCAAGGCCATAATCGCAATCATGATGACACTTAAAAACGCAGATGTATCACCATACACATGGATAGAAGTGTATAACCAGAATGCACCAACAAACCATAAACCAAAACCGTAAGTCCAACCGATGAGGAATGCTTGTTTAGGATTTCGCTTACTGAGTGTGGCATATAGCAATGCTGGCGATAATATTGCCAGCCACCACCAATAAAAAGGTGCAAGTGCGAGACTAAAAGTCGCACCTGCTGTTAAAGCAATAAGGAGTGGATAAATGAAAGGTAATGATTTTTGTTTTTCTGAAGGACTCAATAATTTTTGAAAATAGGCTCTCATTTACGCACAGCTCGAATCAGATGAATAGTACGGACATCTGCTTCCACAATGGTAAATTCCCAATCTCCCAATTCAATCACTTGGCCTTGAAGATCGCTGACTAAACCAATTTCTTGCAGTAATAGTCCACCCACAGTTTCCACTTCATCATCAGAAAATTCAGCATTTAAAACATTGTTAAAATGTTCAATTGGTGTAAGTGCTTGAACTAACCACGTGTTACTGCTGTTGCTGGTTTGATCTGGAACAATGAAATTGGCTTCTTCATCGACATTGTCATGTTCATCTTCAATTTCACCCACAATTTCTTCAAGAATATCCTCAAGTGTCACTAAACCCGAAGTAGAACCGTACTCATCAATCACAATCGCAATATGTGTTTGAGTGTTTTTTAGCATTCGGAGCACTTGATCAGAACGCGCGCTTTCAGGCACAAAGATCGGTTGGCGCATCAGCGAATGCACATTTACTTTCGAATCACGATCTTTTAAGAAAGGTAAGAGGTCCTTTGCCAAAAGGATACCAATGACGTTATCAGGTTGATCTGTTGAAAATACAGGGAAACGTGAGTGTGCTGACTCGATGAGAACATCAAGAATATCCAATAACTCATCATCTTCTTGTAAGCTAACCATTGAAGTTCGTGGCGTCATGACTTCACGAATTTTAGTCGCTGGAAGGTCAAAGATTCCTTCGAGCATCGCTACTGTATCTGGTTCGAGTAGTCGACGTGAATCTTGTACAATTTTTAACAGTTCATCTCGGGTTTCTGGGGCTGTGCCTAACCATTTGCGTAAGCCACGCATACCCCACGATGTACCTGATTCCTCTTGCATGATCTTTCCTAAAGACTCTTCAATTGAAAAAATAAGTTTTAATCATACCGAAGAAAATACGCTTGTCTATTGGTAAAATTTTGATTCCTAATGATCTATTTGATCATAGACCACTGTATTTGGAGTCTTTTTCTGAATTTGGGAGTGAAAAGATTGAATTATGATAAAATAATCGCCCAATCTTTTTAGGGCGATATTGAATGTCTGATTCTCAAGTTCAACCTCAAATCCAGTTGAATACTCGTGGTTTACGTTGTCCAGAACCGGTGATGATGTTACATCAAGCCATTCGTAAATCTAAGTCTGGTGATGTGGTGGAAGTATTTGCAACAGATAATTCAACTTCTTGGGATATTCCTAAATTCTGTATGCATCTTGGTCATGAATTGCTGTTGCAAGAAGAACGTTTAGATGACAATGGGAACAAAGAATTTCATTATTTGGTAAAAAAAGGTTAGCCCGTCGTGAATTAACGGTTGAAACAATTCATATCGTTTAAAATTGATTTTTTCGTGTACAATTTGGGTTAAGAATATCTAAATAATAATGATTAACTCATTTTGACATGAAGAATTTCATCAATAATATTCAGCGTACGATTGAACAGCTCGGTCTAACCGCCCAAAACAGAGCCCTCCACATCCAATTCAGTCATTCACAACTGAATAGCCAAGTCTTCCTACAACGCATTG